>PBYF01000100.1 GCA_002729515.1 Deltaproteobacteria bacterium | reverse complement strand
TCCCCGCTGCTCTGCATAGTTCTCCCCGCTGCTCTGCATAGTTCTCCCCGCTGCTCTGCATAGTTCTCCCCGCTGCTCTGCATAGTTCTCCCCGCTGCTGACAGCAGGCCGAGCCGAGACGATCGGCGTGAAGCTCTTCGTTCATCCTGCGAGCCTGCAGCGCCGAACCGTTGAAATCGCCCCGTGTTGGGGCCCGGTCCCTTTCCGGTCCCTATTCGACAGAATGCCTACTGCTCGGGCCTGGGGAAAACGCAGCTCGAACTTCCTGTGCTCACTTCAAGTCTTACAAAGCGGCATTCCCACCAACCCTCACCTCCCAGCCCCACAACCCACAACGACCGACTGAGCAGAACCCCGGGATGAGCCTCTGCGCTCTCCTTGCTGCTCGCGCCTGTAGTCGAGCCCCCTGGTCAGCTTCTGACCGCCCATTCCGGGGGCTTCCATTACACTCCGGGGGCTTCCATCAGAATCCGGGGGCTTCCATCACAATCCCAATTCACTCATCCTGTCACCAAGAGGTGCACGCAATGAGGGTGTCTCTCCGTTCGCTTCTGGTGGGCTGCATCGCATTCGGGCTGGTGCTCGGAGTGGGTTCGGGTGCCTGGGGACAGGTCGATCCGGAACTGTTGAGGGACGCGGAATCTGGGAATGCCGAGGCCCAGAACCTCTTGGGGGTGATGTACGACACCGGTGAAGGTGTCGCAGAAGACGATGCCGAAGCGGTGAAGTGGTACCGGAAGGCTGCGGAACAGGGGCATGAGGACGCTCAGTTCATCTTGGGGGTGGCGTACGTCACCGGTGAAGGCGTTGCGGAGAATGATGCGGAAGCCGCCAAGTGGTTCCGGAAGGCTGCGGAACAGGGGCATGCGGAGGCTCAGTACACATTGGGGTTGGCGTACGCCCTCGGTAAAGGCGTTGCAGAAAACGATGCAGAAGGAGTCGAGTGGTTTCGGAAGTCAGCGGAACAAGGGCATGCCACGTCTCAGTTCAACTTGGGGCTGGCGTACGCGGACGGCAGAGGCGTCTCAGAAAACGATGTCGAAGCGGCGAAGTGGTGGCGCAAGGCGGCGGAGCAAGGGCTCGCGGGTGCTCAGAGCAACTTGGGGGCGATGTACGAAACCGGTCAAGGCGTCGCAGAGGACGATGTAGAAGCAGTCAAGTGGTATCGGAAGGCAGCGGAACAAGGGCATGCCACGGCCCAGTACAACCTGGGGGTGATGCACGCGAACGGCAGAGGCGTCGTTCAGAACTACGTGCTTGCTTATATGTGGATAAATCTTTCTCGCATGCAGGGGGATGAAGACGCACGCAAGGGTATGGAAATGCTCGTCGACAGGATGACAAAAGAACAAATTGCAGAAGCACAGAAAATGGCGCGGGAGTGGCCAGCACACCGAGCGAACGAGTAGATCCCCGGGACGAGCCTCCCTGCGCTCCCTCCAGCCCGCCGCACAAGGAGGCACTGAAACCAGCGCACCGGTCGACGCTGACGACGAACCGGTTTGGAAATCCCGACTCTGCTTATGCTTTTGACGGTCTCAACTCATCAATCTGCTTATGCTTTTGACGGTCTCAACTCATCAATCCAGATTTCGAATCATATTGCAGAACAGGCTGAATGCGCGTTTTCTGCACGGGGAGACTACGGATCGAACCCTCCGCCTGCCGCAAATGTTCCGGCTAGCCATCAGGCTGTGGCACGGAATCATCAGGCCGCTCGAGCCACGGGGTCTCGCACAGTCGCATGGTTTCGTCCCGGCGCGCGCAAAGTTCGCTCTCGGCCGCTGGGCCCCGAGCGGCTCCCGAGGCCCTCCTAAGGCTGCTCCGGCTGTGGACGGCGATGGATTGCCCGGGTCAGAATCTGAGATCTTGAGTTTTTTCGCTCCTGCGCGTACATGTACGTCAGGTGCCCATCCGCAAATCGAGCGCTGGCTCAGATGGGCTCACACGCGCAATCGCGCAACACTGGAGGTTCCGAGATGCCGCGAGTCATCAAGCTGGGAATCAATCGTCCTATCTCGCAGGGATTGCTCCCGGATCCGGAGCCCTGCGAGACGAAGTACACGCTCATCTCCGTAGATGACCACCTGGTCGAACCGGCGCATACCTTTGAGGGCCGGCTGCCGCGCAAGCTGCAGGATAAGGCACCCCGCGTCATCGAGACCGACGAGGGCCATGAGGTCTGGTACTTCGAGGACCAGCCGTATTTCCAGGTCGGCTTCATGTGCACCGCGGGTCGCCCGAAAGAGGACTGGAGGATCGAGCCCGCGCGTTTCGAGGAGATCCGGCCGGGCTGCTACCAGATCGACGAGCGCATCAAGGACATGGACCTCGGCGGAATCTGGGCGTCAGCCTGCTTTCCCTCGGGCGTTACCGGCTTCAGCGGCACGCTCTTCTCGGAGGCCAAGGATCCCGAACTGGGTCTGGCCTGCATGCGCGCCTGGAATGACTGGCTATTCGAGGAGTGGTGCTCTCCCTATCCAGAACGCCAGATCCCCATCGGGGTCACCTTCCTCGCCGATCCCGTGAAGGGCGCCGAGGAGATCCGGCGCAACGCAGACCGCGGCTTTCGCGGCGTGACCCTGCCCGAGCGGCCCCATCGCATCGGGCTCCCGTCGATCTTCTCCGGCGAATGGGATCCGATCATCGAGGCTTGCGCCGAGACGGATACCGTGATCAACCTACACGTGGCCTCGTCGGGCTTCGCCGAGACTGCGCCCGGCGCCCCGATGGGAGCGAGTTCGACGCTATTCGGTGTGCTCTCCATGCCGGCCTGCGTGGAGTGGCTCTGGAGCGGCTACCCCGGGAAGTACCCGAACCTGAAGATCGCCCTCTCCGAGGGTGGCATCGGTTGGGTGGCCATGATCCGCGACCGGCTCGAGAACATCATGAGCCGCTCGGGCTACGGCAAGGACTGGCCCTTCAAGGATGCGTCGCCAAGCGAAGTGCTGTACCGCAACTTCTGGTTCTGCATGATCGACGACCCCTCGACCATCTCGACCCGTCACGCGATCGGCGTCGACAAGATCATGTTCGAGTCCGACTATCCGCACGGCGACGGCACCTGGCCCGATACGCAGCAGGTAATGGAAGATCTCATCGGTGACCTGCCGGCGGAGGAGATTCGAATGATCGCCCACGAGAACGCGGCTCGGCTCTTCCGACATCCCCTGCCGGAGAAATGCCTGCCCTGACCCGCTGGCCCGCAAGGCCGATCGACAACCCCGGCGTATCCCCTCCCGTCGACGCCACCTGATCGCGGCGCCGGCACGCCCAGCTGGCGACCGTCTCCGGCCATCGCGGATTCGCAGACTGTCGTGCGCGCGCTCAGCCGGACTCGGTGGCGTGGCGGGCCGCGAGGTAGCCAAAGGTCATGGCTGGCCCGATCGTGCCGCCGGCGCCCGGGGAGGTGCGGCCCATGGCCGACGCCGAGCAGTTACCTGCCGCGTACAGGCCGGGGATCGGCTCGTCGCTGGCCGTGAGCACCCGGCCCTCGGTGTCGGTGCGCAAGCCGCCCTTCGTCCCGAGGTCACCCGGATAGACCTCCACGGCGTAGAACGGAGGTGTCTCGAGAGGTGCGAGGCAGGGGTTGGGGCTCACCGCCGGGTCGCCGTAGTAGCGGTCGTTCGAACTCTCGCCGCGACCGAAGTCCTCGTCCACGCCCTTTCGCGCAAACTGGTTGAAGCGCGTCACGGTGGCGCCGAGCTGCTCGGCGTCGACGCCGAGCTTCCCCGCGAGCCCGGCCAGGCTGGAGGCCTTCGTCAGGAAGGATTCGCGGAGCAGGCGGGAGAGGCTCCAATCCGGCTGGGAAAAGCCGGGCCGCACGGGGCCGCAGGCATACTGGCGGCGATAGTTCGCATCGAAGACGAAGAAGGCCGGGATGGAGGGCACTCTGGCGTTCGCCGCGTACATCCGCTTGACCACGTCGTTGTAGGGCGACGCTTCGTTCATGAACCGCTCGCCGCTCTTGTTGACCATCAGCGAGCCCGGCAGACCCTTCTCGACGATCATCGGGAGGGCGCGGTCGAAGGTCGGCGGCAGGAACACGGGTGTCCACCAGGCTTCGTCCATCAGGCCGAGACTCGCGCCCACCTTCTCACCGATCGAAATCGTATCGCCCACGTTCGATTCGCTTCCGACGGTCCACGTGTTGCCGATCGGCAGCTGCTGGTGTTGGCGGCGCAGGGCCGCGTTGTGCTCGAACCCGCCGGCGGCGAGCAGCACCCCGCGCATTGCCCGAACGCGCAGGCAACGGCCCTCGCGCTCGACCAGCGCACCGACCACACGCCCATCCTCGACGATGAGCTCGCGGAGCGGTGCGTTCAGCCAGAGCGGAACGTCGCGGTCCAACAGCGACAGGCGCAGACGGGCGGCGAGCGCCTTGCCCAGCGTGAGCCGCGTATTCTTCAGACCCCGCAGCCGCGCGCGCCAGTTCGTGAGGTATCCGAAGAGGAGCCGTGACATCAAGCCGAGCATCGCGCGGCCGCCGCCCATGAGCAGCGGCGCCTCGTTGATCTTGATGCTCAGGAAGGCCATCAGTCGCGAGCGGTACTTCAGCGTGCGCTGCTGCTCGAAGACATTCCCGAGGCGCAGTGCGTCGATCTCGGTGGGCTCGATCGAACGCCCCCCGCTCTTGCCGCCCACCTCCTCCGGGTAGTAATCGGGGTAGAGGGGGACGATCTCGAAGCACACTTGTGAATTGTCTTGGAGGTAGCGGACCATCTCGGGAGCGGCGGAGATGTAGCGGCTCAACTTCTCGGGGCTGGAGCTTCCGTCCGTCACCGTCTCGAGGTAGCTGAGACCTTCCTCACTCGAATCCTCGATACCGTGCTCGAACATCAGATGATTGTCAGGCACCCAGAGTGCACCGCCCGAGAGCGCCGTGTTCCCGCCGTAGAGCTCGCTCTTCTCGATGACCAGCACGCGAGCGCCGCGATCGTGCGCGACGATCGCACCAGTCATGCCCGCTGCGCCGGACCCCACGGCCAGAAAGTCGACAGTCTCGTCCCAGTATTCACTCATTTCGGCCTCGATCTCTCATTTCACGCGCTTCGTCGGCTCGAGCTTGGCGAGTCTCGCCAGGGTGAGACCCAGCATGTTGGCGCGAATCTCTTCGCTGATCTCGGGGTAACCCCACTTCTCCTGGAGCTCCTCGGGCATCTGCAGGTTTCGCACGAAGTCGACCACCCGCTTCGTCTCGTCGAAGGGCAGGTCGAGCCCCATCACGATCTTGTCGTTTCCCACCCACTGCAGGGCCTCACCGATCGCGTGATAGCCGCGGTATGGCGAGCGCTCGAACCAGCCGATGATTCCGGACAAGCTCAGGTAGAGGTTCTGGTGCTTGCCGGCGAGTCCGATCAGCTCCTCCGTGTGGGGCCAGCCCATGTGGTAGGCAATGACCACGAGTTCTGGAAAATCGATCAGTACCTCGTCGAGCAGACCAGGATGCGTGTGGCTGCTGGGCTGCGGCACGACGTAGGATGCCCCGGTGTGGATCGTCAGCGGGATGTCGAGTTCACAGGCTTTCTCGTAGAAGGGCCACATTCCCCGGTCGTTCAACGGGCTGTCCTCGGGTGCGTAGACCTTGCACAACCGGGCGTCGTGCTCCTTGACCAGGAACTCGAGTTCCCAGAGGGCGTGCTTCAGGCCGCGGCGCAGGATGGGGCCGACGTTGCACTCGAGGTAGAGCCGCTCCGGATAGGGCTCGATCTCGTTGATGATGTAGGCGTTGGTCGAGAGGCTGCCGGTGTAGCCGCTGACGTCCATCATCGGCTCGCGCAGCGCGAAGGCCACGTCGACGCCGGCCGTGTCCATATTCTCGATGAGACTCGGTGCGAACGGCGGCCCGCTGTGCTCGCCGGCGGTTTGCTCGGCGATGCTGCGGCCCGCCCAGGCGCGAAGCACGCCGTCGACACTTGCCCACCAGCGCGCCATGTCGGGGTAGTAGGTCAGCTCCATCAGGGCGTCGCGGTTGATGAAGTGGCACTCGGTCAGGGCCACGAAGTAATCGGGCTGGGTCACGTCGTTGCCTTTCTCTTCTCACTGGAGGTCGCCTTCGTCCTGGCGTCCTGGATCAGTTGCCAGATTCGCTGGGGCGTGGCGGGCACCTCGGTCGCCCGGACTCCAAGGGGGACCAGCGCGTCATTGATCGCGCTCATGATCGCAGCCGGCGTGGCGTGGATCGCACCCTCGCCACAGCCCTTGGCACCCAGCGGCGAGAAGGGCGAGGGCGTCACCAGCGCCGCCTTCTTCGCCATGGGCGCCTCGTTGATCGTCGGCAGGAGGTAGTCCATGAACGTGCTGGTGAGGTTCTGGCCGTCCTCGTCGTACACGTACTCCTCCAGCAACGCCGCCCCCACCCCCTGCACGAGGCTCCCCTGCGTCTGGCCTTCCACCGTGTCCGGGTTGAGACGGGTTCCACAATCGTCGACCAGAAAGTAGTCGAGGATCTCGACCTTTCCGGTCTCGGGATCGACCTCGACGAGAACCACGTGACATGCGTTGGCCGAGGTGAGATACGTCTTGGCGCGGCCCTGATCGTCGGCGAGCGTGCGATTCGGGGCGGTCCACACGTGGGTGGCCTCGGGACGCGGATCTTCGTCGGAGGGGAGCAGATCGCTGCGCGTGAGCATCACCGCGGCAACCTGGGCCAGCGGAAGCTGCGCATCGGGCTTCTGCTTCAGCCGGAAGACTCCGTCGAAGAACTCCACGTTCTCGGGCTCGGTCTGCAGGAGCGGGGCCGCGACTTTGATGAGCTTGCGCCGGATGCGCTCGCAGGCACCGAGCAGGGCACCGGTGAGCGCAACGCCGAGCCGGCTACCACCGGGGCCGAAGTTCGGCGGTGCGGCCTGCGTGTCGAGATGGACCACGTGCACGTCGCTCATCTCGACGTTGAAGTAGTCGGCCACCACCTGGGTGGCGAGTGTGTACTGTCCCTGCCCCTCTAGGGCGAAGCCGACGCGCACGGTGATCTTCCCGAGCATGTCGATGCTCACCGTGGCGCCTTCGGGCACGCCGACCCCCTGCATGCCCACGGTGGCGTAGGCGTTCCAGTCGAAGACACCGGGCTCGATGACGTTCACCAGGCCGATGCCGAGGTAGCGGCCCTGGCGCCGCGCCTCCTCCTGTCTCCGACGAAGCTCCCGGTAGTCCGACAGCTCGAGCACCTTGTCGAGTGCGGCCTCGTAGTCGCCGCTGTCGTACTCGTTTCCACTGGGAATGGTGTAGGGGAAGCGGTCGGACGGGATGTAGTTTCTGCGCCGGATCTCCGCCGGGTCGAGGTTCAGCTCGCGGGCGGCGATATCGATCAGCTGCTCGAGAACGAAGTTATGAGGCGGTGGCCCCATCCCGCGGTAGGCGCTCGCCGGCACCTTGTTGGTCGCCACCAGTGTGAGGTCATAGGCCGCAGCCGGAATCGTGTAGCAGCCCGTGAAGCAGGCCAGGGGCTTCACGGCGCTGACGGCACCGAAGCTCTCGCCACCGGCCCCCAGGTCGTCCAGCAGCTCGACACGCAGGCCGGTCGCGATCCCGTCGCGCGTAACGGCAAGGGAGGCCCGGTAGTGACGGTCCCAGGCCTGACCGCCACCCGCCGTCAGATACTCCATGCGGTCTTCGATCCACTTGACGGGGCGCCCGCCACTCTTGCGCGAGAGCATCGCGGTGATGTACGTGCCGCGACCGCCCCCTTTTCCGCCGAAGCTGCCGCCGTGCGGCTGGGCGATCACGCGCACCTTGTTGGATGCCAACCCCAGGTTCACCGCAAAGCCGCGCGCGAGCATCGACGGCGTCTGGACGGACCCGCGGCAGGTGATGCTCCCATCCAACGGATCCCACTCGTTGACGACACCGAAGGTCTCGAGGGGATTGGCGCCGATGCGATGCCAGCGGAACGTCTCGACGAACACGTGGTCCGCCTCGCGAAACGCCCGGTCAACGTCGCCCCAGGTGAACTCCTTGTGCAGCATGACGTTCGTGCCCCGCTCTTCGAAGAGCAGCGGGGCTCCGGGATCCGTGGCCTCCATTGCGTCCACGACCGTCGGGAGCGGCTCGTAGTCGACCGCGATGAGTTCGAGCGCATCCTCCGCCTCGTAACGGCTGGCAGCCGCCACGGCCGCCACCGGCTCGCCCGCAAAGCGCACCTTCTCGGTCGCCATGCAGTAACCGCCCCACCCCTCCGGCACCGTGAACGGCGGGGAACTCCAGCGTTGGGCGTCCGCGCCCGTGACGACGGCGACGACGCCCGGAAACTTCTCCGCCTCGGCGGTGTCGATGCGCGCGATGCGCGCATGGGCGAACGGGCTGCGCAGGATGGCGCAGTGGAGCATTCCGGGCAGACGCACGTCGTCGACGAACTCGGTACGTCCGGTGAGCAACCGGGGATCTTCGACGCGGTCCACCGATTGGCCCAACCAACGCGGAGCGCTGGCGGGGAGGTCCTCGATGCGTTTGGGGATCTCGACCGTCATTTCACCCCCCTGATGGACTTCGCCCGGCCACCGCTGTATCGCGGTGCCCAATCCGCGCAAAAAGGGCGAGCCGGCGCCTGGCTCACCCTCCCCCGGGAACCCTATACAATACACTCTAAGGTAAGAATAGAATCCAATACAAGCTTATACTCTCATGAATCCACCTGTCGAGAGCAGGAGAATAGACTGTACCTTCGGTGCGAAATCCGATGATCCGTCGCTACGTTAACTCCCACGGGGGCCGCGTGCGGGCGCTACGCCAGGCACCCGCGGGGCTCCGCCTCCGGAAACGCCGTATTCGTGGTCCCGGCGAAGGACAATGCCTGTCTCCAAACGCGTCATGAACTCGGCCCAGAAGACATGCGGGGGCGTTTCCTGCGCTGCGGCTCGCTTTCCCAAGAATGATTCGGGCCCTGGAAGCCCTGTTTTGGCGGCCATTCTTCCAACAATCTTCAATCAACGGGAGTCATTTCACCGATGGTGCAGATCAAGAACCTCGCCGACCACTACAGCCGTCCCGATTGGGCGCGTCACATCAATGCCATGGGCGATGCGCTGGGAGGAGCGGCAAACCTGATCCCGATGGACCCAGGGGAACTCGTGCAAACCGCCATCGCCTCGACGGGTGGGCTCGACGACTTCGGCGACTTCGATGGCGACTGGAAGACACGCTTTCTGTCCCTGATCGCAGAACTCGAGGCGACAGGGAATCTCAACGCTCTGGGCCGCCTGATGACGCGTCAGGAGTTACTGCGCGGACTGCGGACGAGGCTCCTCCTGACCCGCGCTCGGAAGCAGAACCCGGCGATCTCGGAGGAGAAAATCGAATCGCCATTGGTCATTACCGGTCCGCCGCGATCGGGAACCTCGATTCTTTTCGAGTTGCTGGCCCTGGACCCGAATGCACGAGCGCCTCTCGCGTGGGAAGTGCTTCACCCGGTCGCCTGGGAGGGCGCGGACGCGTCAGCCAGGCAGCGGATGGCGGAATGCGAGCAAGAGTTCTGGTCGGACGTGCAGCCGGAATTTGCCGCAATCCACGAACTGCGGTCTGACCTGCCGGTGGAGTGCGTGACCTTGACCCTGCCCAGTTTTACAGGTGGTCATTGGGGCATGATCGCCAACATGCCAAATTGGGAGGCGGACTATCCGGCGACCATGGAGTACCACCGCGCGCTGCTGCAGGCACTTCAATTTGGTCGGCCCAAGCAGAACTGGGTCTTGAAAACTCCCCTCTATCTGATCTTCATCGATCTGCTCTTTGCCACCTACCCCGATGCATGGGTGATTCATACCCACCGTGATCCCCTCAAGACGGAGCCTTCGAGTCTCAGTACGTTGGCGACGGTTCGTTGGGAGCGATGTAATCAGGTCGAACTACCGGAGGCGGGCGGAGCCGGTCTGGGTCTGATGATGATTGCCCTCGCGCAGCGGCGTGCGGCCGGAGAGCTGCCCGATCGCATCGTCGACTCGCACTTCGCAGACCTCATGGCGGACCCGGTTGCTGCAGTCGAACGCCTCTATGATCAGATAAAGCGCCCATTCCTGCCCGAGCATGGAGACTCGATTCGCCGCTACATCCAACAAAAACCCAAGGGCAAGTTTGGGACCCACAAGTACACCCCCGAAGAATGGGGATTCGACTCGGTGTCGCTACGGGAGCAGATGCGCCCCTACACCGATCACTATGGGATCGCCCTCGAAACCTGATCGAGGGGAAGCAGCCCGCGTGAGCGGAGGGAGGTCCTCCTCGTGCAGGATGATATCGAGGTCTTTGCACGTTCGCGCCTGCTCGCCCAGAACCGCATCTTGCCCGGACATGACAGATCCCACCTGGCTTCCAACCGCCTAATGAGTGATTAGGCCGCGCGCCAGTGGATGAGGCGGCTCCAGATGAGGGGAAGGAGTGGCTCTCGCAGCTGGCGCCCACCTTTGACGTGCATGTGGAGGTGGTAGACCGTTTGGCCCGCCTGCGGATTGGTGTTGATGACCACACGAAATCCCGAGTCTGCGATGCCTCGGTCTCGGGCGGTATCCCGAGCGAGCTCGAGCATTTCTCCCAGTAGAGACGGGGACGCCTCGAGAAGAGAGGTGACTCTTTCCTTCGGAATCACGAGCAAGTGAACCGGAGCAGCTGGTGCGCAGCGGTCTTCGATCACGAACGCGTGCTCGGACTCGGCAACCCACCTCGATCTCGGCATCTCCTCGAAAGGGCCTGGTTAGGTGAATTGGCGCTTGAACCAAAAAGCCGAAGATGCAGCGCTTCGGTTACCGCTCCGGTTTTTCAGTATTCGAGACGAAGAGCCCCGAGATCAGTGGCCATGTGACTGCTTTGAATTGTTTTTCGGTGAGCTCGACATCGATTGGGCCAAAGATCGGATTCTGGCCGGTTCCACTGTTGAAAATCGGACTGTCCTGGATATGAAGATGGATGTGCGGGAAATCCGTATTCCCCGAGTTGCCACAGAGGCCCAACGTCTGCGCTCTTTGAACACGCTCATTCGGCTTCACGGCTACGGTATTCCGCTTCAGGTGAGCGAGAAACAAGAACAGCCCTTCGCCTGTCTTGATGACAACATGGTTACCCGCAGGATTGCCTGGATCCTTGGAACCCAAGGGCTGATCGGGCAGGTCATCGACGATACCGACAACGACCCCTCCGGCTGGTGCAATCACCGGTTCATCCCAGCAGAAGTAGTCTTCGAGATTGGTGGACCCACCACGCGTCAATTCGCGGCCACTGGGACCACCGACCAGCGCAAAATCGACTCCGTATCGTTGAGCCGGCTGCATAACGTGGTGATTGACATTGGGTGTATCTCCCGCAGCAAATACGAACCCACGGCCGTTGAAAGGCAAGCTCAGATCTTCCGCCGCGACCTGTGTTCCACCAAGGAATACCAGCGATGCTTGAAGAAGTGACTTCATCACAGCCGGATGGCCTCCTGACATAGTTAGCAATTGTAACACTGATGTTCAGAGACTCTCGTAACGCAGCGGGGGCGGGTTGGCAACATCCCAAAACAAAATCAGAATTCCACATGCGCGCACAAACGCTTGGATATCAAATACTGCGGCGCGCGCGGGAGCTGCTACGCCGTCTGGGGCTAGTTGAGCGGTCCGGTCGCAACTCGATCCTGTCGCGGGGTTCGAGTCGCACCTCCCAACTGGAACCTGATCCCCTCGCCTGCCTCGATTGGACGCAATGTCTACTGATCGGGCCTAACGCGAACACAGCTTGAGCTTCCCAGGCTCCTCGCGCCAGCGACAGGTCGGCGAGGCCATGAGCTGGGCTCTGGGCACGCGGGCTCAGGCTTTCCTATCACCGGTTTCGCTATTACTTGAAGAAGTACGGCTCTTGAGCGGCCGCCCGCTTCCGAAGGCGCCGCGGGAAGGTGGCGGTTCCGGCTAGGCTCAATTGGCGGGCCTTATGGCATGAGTGTCTGCTCTTGGAGACGGATGGCGGGTGTAGCTAGGACGGGGCTCCGATGATCATCAGGGAACGCGTCGAGAATGGCTTCGAGGCCTGGGGGCACCTTCTATTCAGGCATCGCTGGGCCGTAGTCATAAGTTCGCTGCTTGTGGCGCTGACATTGGCATCGGGGGTGCGGCGCCTCGAGACGGAGGTCAGTTTCGAGGCTTTCCTGAGCGAGCGAGACCCGGTGCGGGTGGCCTACGACCGCTTCCGTGAGCAGTTCGGCCGCGAGGATGTCGTGATCGTTCTGGTCGAAGCGCCCGATGTCTTCGATTTCGGCTTTCTCGAGAGGCTGCGCACTCTGCACGAGGAAATCGAAGAGCGGGTGCCCTACGTGTCGGAGGTGACCAGCCTGATCAACGCCAGAGATACGCGTGGGCAGGAAGAATCGTTGCTGGTGCAGGAGTTTCTCGAGGACTTGCCCAGCGACCCCGTCCAGCTGGCCGCCCTGCGTCGAAGAGCGCTGGCCAACCCGCTCTACTTGAACAACATGATCTCGCGAGACGGCCGCTTTACAAATCTGGTTGTCGAGCTCCAGACCTATGCTCCCGATGCCTCAGCCCAGCAGGCGCTGGGGGGCTTTGATGACGAGGGGGTAGCAGCGGATCAGGAGCCCGTGTACTTGAGCGGTGACGAGACCAGCGAGTTCGCCACTGCGCTGGTGGAAGTGGTGGATAGCTACGATACCCCCGGCTTTCGCACCCACAATGCGGGCCAGGCAGTGATGCTCCAGATCATCGCCCGCTCCATGTTGCAGGACATGCAGCGCTTCGTGGGACTCGCCGTGCTGACGATTGCCGTTGTCCTCTTTCTGCTCTTTCGCAGGCCCTCCGCGGTGGTCATTTCGTTATTGGTAGTGATCTGTGCCCTGACTTCCACGATGGGGTTGATGGGGCACACCGGGGTACCCATCTATCCACCGACGCAGATCCTCCCCTCCCTGTTGCTGTCGATCGGTATCGGGGATTCGGTCCACATCCTGTCGATCTACTTTCAGCGTCTGCGCGCCGGACGCTCGCGGGAGGACGCACTGGCGGATGCGTTGCGCCACTCGGGACTGCCGGTGGTGCTGACGAGCCTTACCACGGCCGGGGGCTTCGCTTCCTTCGCCGTCATCAAGGTCTGGCCGGTCGCGATGCTTGGCTTCTTCGCGCCCGCCGGTGTCTTGCTGGCGCTCCTCTACAGTGTGACGCTTCTGCCGGCGCTATTGGCGGTGTGGCCCACACGCGCGGTCGAAGTGCGCGCGGAGGCGACCGGACTCGGTGGTCTGGATCTCCTGCTGAGTCGCCTGGGCGAGGTGGCTGCGAACGCGCCGTGGACGGTGGTGGGCGTCTCGGCGGCATTATGCCTGGTGGCCGCGCTTCGTCTCCCCGAACTGGGCTTCTCCCACAATCCCCTCAACTGGGTGCAGGAGCAGACACCGATTCGAGTCGCGACAGAGGCCGTCAACCGGGAGATGGGCGGAGCCATGGGCGTGGAGTTCCTGATCGACACTGGGCGTGAAAATGGCCTCCACGAACCCGAGGTATTGGAGGCCATGGCGGCGTTGGGCGAGGAGTTGGAGAGTACGCCCCACGCGGGCCTACGGGCGGGCCTTACCGTCTCGCTGGCGGATGTGGTCAAGGAGATCCATCGAGCTCTCAACGAAGATCGCCCGGAGTTCTACGTCATTCCAGATGATCGAAGGCTGGTGGCTCAAGAGCTGCTTCTCTTCGAGAACAGCGGCTCCGACGATCTCGAGAAGATGGTCGATTCACAGTTTCGCGAGGCTCGTATCAGTGCGCGCGTTCCCTGGCGCGACGCCATCGACTTCGTGCCCTTCGTCGACGAGATCGAGCTCCTGGCTCGCGAAAGGCTGGGAGATGTGGCCGAGGTCACGCTTTCTGGAAATCTGCCCCTCCTGACACGTACGATCTCGGCCATGATCCGCGGGATGTTCCGCTCCTATGGCCTGGCCCTGCTGATCATCGCCCCGCTGATGATGCTCCTGCTCGGCAGCTTCCGACTCGGCGTGATCGCCATGATCCCCAACCTGGTACCGATTCTGCTGATGCTCGGGCTGATTGCCTGGCTGGGAAAGCCGATCGACATCTTCGCCCTGATGGCCGGCGGCATCGCGATCGGTCTGGCCGTGGATGACACGATCCATTTCATGCACGGCTTTCGCCGCAACTTTGAACGCGGCCTAGAGGCCCCGGAAGCCGTGCGCGAGACACTCCTGACCTCGGGGCGTGCGATTCTGATCACCACGCTGGTACTGGTCACTGGCTTCTTGATCTTCACCTTCTCATCGATGCCCAACATGGTCGCCTTCGGGCTCCTGCTGGCCTTTGCGATCACGGCGGCTCTGCTGGCCGACCTGCTGCTGGCCCCTGCGCTGATGTGCCTGGTGAGCCGACGCCCGGGGGCGCAGCGGGGAATCACCCGCGGCTCCACAACGGGCTCCTAGCCCCATACCGGACCCAGATCCCCTCGTCCGCCTCTATTTTGCAGAATGCCGGCTACTCGGACCCAGCGAAAACGCAGTCTGAATTTCCTGTGCTCGAGTATGGCAAGCTGCGCACTCGGGTCGGTCCGAAGGGGACCGGCCGCTGGGCATCCAAGTCTTCGACCAGTGCGTGTCTCATCGGCACGTCCCGCCGAGGTCATGCCTGCCGAGACTCCCGCAGCGCTGTATCCGCCGGCGGAGGACGGCCGTTCCAGCGCTCCGGCACATCATCCATAGGCGAACACTCGGACACACGGAATTGCAATTCGTAAAACTCGATCTCCGACCTTCTCTTGCGAGCTCCCTCCAAAGTCCGCCCCAAGACGGAAGCGCAGAACCCCAATTCGGAATTCGGCTACGCTAAGCAAGGCCTTGCAAGGAAAAGTGGACAGTCGATGAGCGAACGTGAAGCAAGGGGCAGGCGCCGGGTCGGCCAAGTCTCGGTGGCGTCGCACATTCTCACTTCCGCCACGTTCCTGGCCGTGGCCTCGGGACGTTCTAGGTCGCCTTCCGGATCTACGCATGGACCATGGGTCGATCCCGCGGGAGAGCGGATCAGGGCCTTCAATTTCGGAGTGAGTGGCTACTCGGCCGAGGAGATCGATGAGAACCTGCGGGTCAAGGGCGCGATCCACGACGTGAATGAGGTCGTCTACCTCATGCACATGAACGACTTCGCGCACAGCCACAGCAGCTACGAAGGTGCCAGCGGATAACATGGGAGCCTGTTCCAAATGAACTGTTCGATGCCGACAAGCCTAGGTCAAAAGTTCACCGTGTTGGTCGTCTCCGACCTCGACGTGGATTCTGCCGTCGGTGCAGGTGTGCATGCGATCGAAACCGAACTCGAGGCGCTCGGCCGTCCGGTTTCGACGGCTCACTCGCTCGACGACGCAGAAGCCCTGGTGGCTTCGAATTCCGCCCTCGCCTGTGTGGTGCTCAGCTGGACGCTCGCCTCGGCGGACAGCGCTGCGCTCACGCAGACGCTACGCATCCTCACGCGTGTGCGCGGGCATGCCGAGCGCCTCCCCGTGTTGCTCGGGGCCAGCCGCTCGGCGATCGGAAACGTCCCCATCGAAATCGTCGAGCAGATCGAGGGCTACATCTGGGCACTCGAAGACAGCCCGGCCTTCATCGCGGGCCGGATCGACGCGGCCGCGCGTCGCTACCTCGACAGCGTCCTTCCACCCTTCTTCGGGGCCATGACGAACTTTGCGGACGTGCACGAGTACTCGTGGCACACACCCGGGCACACCGGCGGGACCGCCTTCATGAAGACCGCCGTCGGGCGTGCCTTCCTCGGCTTCTACGGCGAGCAGATGCTGCGCTCGGACCTGTCGATCTCGGTCGAGGATCTGGGCTCGCTCAACGATCACTCGGGTCCGGTCGGCGAAGCCGAGCGCTATGCCGCCCGGGTCTTCGGTGCGGATCAGACCTACTTCTCGATCGGTGGAAGCTCTGCGAGCAACGAGATCGTGCTCCATTCCGCGGCTGCCGACGGGGACATCGTCCTCGTCGACCGCAACTGCCACAAGTCGCTCAACTACGCTCTGAAGCTGAGCGGAGCAATTCCCGTCTATCTCAAGCCCACCCGCAACGCGCGCGGCGTGATCGGCCCCGTGCCCGCGAGCGAGCTCGAGCCGGAGACCATCCGAAAGAAGCTCGAAGACAGCCCGCTCGTCGCCGATCCGAGCCAGCAGCCCGTGCTGGCCGTGCTGACGAACTCGACCTACGACGGTCTCTGCTACGACGTCGAATGTACGACGGCGCTGCTCAGCCAGAGCGTGCCTCGAATCCACTACGACGAAGCCTGGTTCGCCTACGCCCGCTTCAACCCGATCTACGAGGGCCGCTACGGGATGCACCGCGGCGTGCGGTCCGACGACGACGCGACCGTGTCGGTCACCCACTCGACCCACAAGCTGCTGGCGGCGCTCTCGCAGGCGTCGATGATCCACGTACGCTCGGGCCGGGTTCCCGTGGAGCCGACGCTCTTCAACGAAGCGTTCATGACCCACACTTCGACGTCACCGCAGTACAGCATCATCGCCTCCACCGATGTATCGGCCAAGATGATGGACGACGCGGGTCCGGCGCTGACCGACGAATCGATCCGCGAAGCCATCGACTTCCGCCAAGAGATCCTGCGGATCGGGCGGGAGCTGCGGAACCGGGATGCCGACGACTGGTGGTTCGACACCTGGCAGGTCGACGAGCTGGACGGCCGGAGCTTCCTCGACGCCAAGCCGGATGACCTGGCGACCGCGCCCGAGGCCTGGCTGCTCGGGCCGAAGGCGTCGTGGCACGGGTTCGGAGACCTGAGCGACCGATACTGCATGCTCGACCCGATCAAGGTCACCACATTGACACCAGGCGTTGGTCCCGACGGTCGCCTGCTCGATCGAGGCATCCCAGCCGCGATCGTGTCGAGATTTCTCGGCGGCCGGGGGATCGTGGTCGAGAAGACGGAGCCCTACTCGATCCTCACGCTGTTCTCGATCGGCACCACGAAGGGGAAGTGGGGCTCACTGGTTGCCGGGCTGTTCGAGTTCAAGGAACTCTACGATGCGAACGCGCCGCTCTCGACCGCTCTACCCGAGCTCATCGCCGCCCATCCGCAGCGATACGGCGGGATGGGGTTGTGCGATCTCGCAGGCGAGATGCACGACGCGATTCGCGAGCACGGCATCCTGGGAAGCCTCGACGCAGCGTTCGAGACCCTTCCCGAGCCCGTACTGACTCCCCGCGATGCCTATGCGCGGCTGGTGCACGGTGAGGTGGAGCCAGTGCCCGCAGCCCAGCTCGAGGGGCGCATCCTCGCGGTGCAGGTCGTCCCGTATCCTCCGGGCATTCCGCTGCTCATGCCGGGCGAGCGCTTCGGCGCGGAGACGCGGGCCGTCGGCGACTTCCTGTTGGGCCTCGAGTCGTTCGACGCCCAGTTTCCGGGATTCGAGCACGACACCCATGGCGTCGAGGTAAAAAACGATGAAAGCGGCCGACCCTACTACGTCCTGTACTGCGTCGAGGCGTGAAGCGCGTGTGATGGGCCGGCTGCGCGATCTGCTCCCCATTCCCGCGATCCTCGGACAGGCGGACCTCGGTATCGAACCGGATTGCAACAGGACCGGGGGCCGGCCGAAACATGCGTCGCCTGGAGGACCGGGTGGACGCGGAAGATGAGCCCCTAGTAGAGTTCGGCGAGTAGGCTCTTCGTGGACAAGAGGGCGGTCTGCGTGCGAACCGCTTACGAGTTCGCGAACACCAGATCCAGGGGAGACCGCATCGCGCCCCTGCCCTTCTGCCCGCCCGGGTCCAGCCACACCCACGCAGACATCCACGGCCTATGTGGCCGAGGGCATTGGGAAAACTGGAGCGCGAGACGGGGGTCGAACCCGCGACCCTCGGCTTGGGAAGCCGATGCTCTACCGCTGAGCTACTCGCGCTTTCAAGACCCTAGGGTTAGCAAGCCCGCACGCCCGGGCGCAATCGGGTGACCTGCCCCCCGGTCTAGCCCGCGCTCTATGTCGGACCCCCTCGCCGTCGCGGGCTGATTCCCGGTCGATGACCTCCACCACACGGCCTCAGGTGCCTTCGGCACGGCATCCAAGGCGTCGTGGTATAAGAGCTTTCCCGCGGATGCCCTTCGCGGATAACGAGCGAACCCCGCCAGCGCAATGAGTGGCCGTGAGCGTCGGAAGTTCGAGCTGCGTTTTCCCTGGGCCCGGTCAGTAGAGATTCGGTCAAATAGAGGCTGGGGAGAGCACCCGGTCCCAATACGGCCATGGGATGAACGCGGACTTGTGTCGCTGCTGTAGGCATCGGGCCAGTGCGACTTCGGCTTCGCGCAGCTTCCGAATGATCTGTTCCGGCGTGTGTGCACCTGATGTTGAATCACGAGAAGCGTCTGGAGCTAGGCTGGACGGGAAGCGCGCAAGCCGTGCAGCACCCAGATCCCGCCTCCAACCAGCAGCGCGAGCAAGAGAAGGGCACCCCAGCTCGAAGTTGATGGGACCGCCTGGTCGCTGGCCGCGATCGTCACGGTGGTTGTATCCGTACCGCCGATCGAGGCGCCGATGGCGCCGCTCAATACGGCGCTGAAGTCTTCGGAGAACTCCGGTTCGACGTCGTCGATGATGGGCACCTCGAAGTGCTTGTCCACCGAATCTCCGTCTGCCCAATTCAGCGCAGCGGACACCGGCGTGTAGTCCGATCCTGCCGTGGCCGAGCCGTCGGCCGTGGCGTAGTTCACGCTCGCCACTCCTGATGCACCACCGGTGCGGCTCACGTAGATGCGTACGCTGGCTCCGTTTTCAGCCGTTCCGTAGGTTGCCGCCTTGAATTGCAGTACCCCTGCCGGCTGGTCGTTGCTCTCGATCGTCACCGTAGTTGTGCTCGGGCTGTCGATCGCCGCACCGCTGACTCCACTCAGCGCGGCCGTGAAGTCTTCAGCGCCCTCGGGATCGACATCGTCAGTGATCACCACGTCGAAGTACTTGTCATCCAAATCGCCATCCGCCCAATTCAAAGTGCCGGCCACCGCGGTGTAGTCCGAGCCAGCCGTGGCGGAGCCGTCGGCCGTGGCGTAGTCGACGCTTGCCGCTCCTGGTGCAGACCCGACGCTGGACGACGAGCGGCTCACGTAGACACGCAGGCTCCCACCGTCCTCTGTCACGCTATAGGTCGCCGACTTGAACTGCAGCGTGTCCGTCAGCTGGTCGTTGGTCGGAATTGTCACAGTAGTTGTGCTGGGGCTGCCCAACGACGCACCGCTGGCCCCGCTCAGTGCAGCCATGAAGTTTTCGGCGTCTTCGGGATCGCTGTCGTCGCTGATCGGCACGTCGAAGTACTTGTCTGCCGAGTCGCCATCTGACCAATCCAAGGTTCCGGACGCCGCCGTGTAATCCGAACCAGCCGTCGCGGAGTCGTCGGCCGTGGCGTAGTTGACGCTCGCTGCGCCCGATGAGCCACCCGTGCGGCTCGCGTAGATGCGGACGCTAGCGCCGTCCTCCTCCACCTCGTAGGTCGCCGACTGGAACTGCAGTGTGCCCGTAGAAACACAACCATTCATCACCGAAAGATCGGTCTCGGTGTAGTTACCCGGCTCGCCACTGCCCTCGGACAGCCCAACCAAACCACCGGATGCCTGGATGCCGAGGTAGCTGAGTACGATGGTCCCGTCGAAGTGCATTTCTACCTGGAATGTGTTCAAGTCGAATTCGGCGTACTGCGACACATTCTCCCACGTCACCACGACACGATCGGAGAGTTGCCGCCAGCTGACCAGCGCACCGAAACTGGAAAAACTGGGATCCAGGTCAACAAAGAGTGCCGAAATCCGTGGCTGAACGAAGTGATCCGCCAGTGATTCGGTGTAATCGGTATCGCCGGCGATGAACGTGATGTAACCGTTACTGCCGACATGGAACGTGGAGTAGCCGGTGCCGTAGAGTTCTACCGTTGCCCCGCCGCTCAGGGTTACCGCCCCGGAGTCATCGTCCCCGAGGAATAGTTGCGTTCCACTACTTGAATCGACCGGGAGAGCGGTGATGGATTCGGCAAAGCCGCAGTAGGTTTCCGGGGAGCCATCGGGGGTCAAGGTCAGGCTCAGGTTGGCGAGATCGTTGTCACCTCCGAAGAGTTCGGTGAAATACAGTGTGGGCACGGGCTGATCGCTGGCCTCGATCGTCACGGTGGTCGTGCTGGGGTCGCCGATCGACGCACCACTGACTCCGCTCAGCGCGGCCGTAAAGTCTTCGGAACCCTCAGGGTCACTGTCGTCGCTGATCGACACGTCGAAATACTTGTCCGTCGAGTCGCCATCCAACCAGTTCAAGGTGCCGGACGTCGCGATATAATCCGATCCCGCGGTGGCTGTTCCATTGGCCGTGTCGTAATCGACGCTCGCTGCTCCCAACGAGCCAACCATGCGACTCACATAGATGCGGGCGTTAACACCGTCCTCCGCCACGCTGTAGGTCGCCGACTTGAACTTGAGCTTGCCCGGGGAAATACCCCCGCCCGCTGCCGACAGATCGCTTTCGGAGAAGCCGGCAGGCTCTCCGCTGCCCTCGGACAGGCCAGCCACCCCGTCGGGCACCGCGATGCCGAGGTAGCTGAGCACAATCGTCCCGTCGAAGTGCATTTCGACTTGGAACGTGTTCGAGTCGGGACTCAAGTACTGCGGAACATTCTGCCACGTCACGACAGCTCGGTCTGAAAGCTGCTGCCAGCTGACCACACCCGCCAAATCCGGACTCAGGTCATCGAAGAGTGCCGAAATCCGCGGCAAGTCGAAATGAGCCGTGAGTGATTCAGTGTACTCGGTATCGCCGCTGGTAAACGTGATGTAACCGTTGCTGCCGACATAGAACGTGGAGTAGCTGGTGCCGTAGAGTTCTACCGTTGCCCCGCTCAGGGTTACTGCCTCGGAGTCATCGTCCCCGAGGAATAGTTGCGTTCCACTACTTGGATCGACCGGAAGATCGGTAATGGCCTCGCTGGAACCGCAGTAGGTATCCGGGGAACCGTCGGGAGTCAGAGTCAGGCTCAGGTTGGCGAGATCGTTTTCGGTAACGAAAAGTTCCGTGAAGAGGTCGGGGGTGTCGGGCGTGGTAAACGTGTAGCAGGCTCCGCCGTTGTCATCGGTACTGCTGTTGGAGGCCTCGTCCTCGGCGTCCACGGCGTAGTAGTACGCGGTGTTATCCGTCAGTCCGGCAAGGTCGACGGAGTGCGTGGTGTCGCTGCCGCTCCCGGATACGCTCTGCGTCAGGGAAGCACAGCTCGAACCGAAACGCACCGCAGCGTTGGTGGCCTCGTCGGTATCGAAGCTCACCGTCGCGCCGTGCGCCTCGAGGTTGGAAGTCTGGACGTTGGAGATGATTGGTGAAGTACAATCGACGGTCGCGGCGGCCGTGACGGTCACGTTCGTACCACCCTCGCCGTCATCTGCATCGACGTAAGTCGCGGTGACGGTGTCGCCGTCGGCGACTTGCAGAACGCTGCCACTGTCCGTGACGTTCAACGAGATCGATCCCTGGAAGAGCGCGGTCGCTTCGCCTGTCTCGGTGAGCAGGACACTCTCGCCAGCCGGTTCGGAACTGGAGTCGATTCCGATGGTCGTCGTCTGGACCGTCGAGTCGTCGGTATTCAGGTCGCAGTCGATCACGGTCATCGTGACCGAGGCATCGCACGCGTACTTCGACTGCTCCAGGCTGATGACGCCGCTCGATGTGCACGACACCAGGAGGGGCGAGGCGGCAAGAGAGAAGCTCTGCGGACCCTGGGGAACGGCGAATCCGTAGACCTCTACCCGCCACACGCCGGGCTCGGGTCCGGTGACCCTGACCTGCTCGATATTGTCGACTCGATTGGCCTGGGTCTGCACAGCTGCAGCACTGGGCGCAGTGGGCTCGAGTGTCCAGGGATAATGTGTCGTGCCCGAGGGGCTGATGACCCGGATGTCCAGATCGTTCACCAGCGCCGGATCGACGTTGGGTGTGCCGGGTACGTCATCCCACGCCAGGGTTACCTTGAGTTCGGAGTCGCTGACGCCGACCGGCACCTGCACCACGAAAGTCTCACCCTGGCTGACCTGGTCTTCGAAGAAGTTCCCGCTTCGCATGAAATCGACGGTCTGCTGCGCGCGAACGGACCCGTAGCCAAATTGGTGGTCGGGTCCGGCGTTCCCCAGGTCGACGGCATTGTGGGCGAACAGCACCTTCAGCGTGGAGTTCCGCGGGTCGGGCTCGGTGGGAAAATTTGCCCGGAAATCCTGGAGAATCAGAGAACTCAGGCCAGCCACAGTCGGTGCGGCCATTGAGGTACCACACATGCTGGTGTAATCGCTGTCACCCGACGAGCTAGGCGAGGTCACACCGAAATCATCATTGCCCTGACAACCCGGCGCCGATATGTCGGGCTTCATCCGGCCGTCATCGACTGGACCCCAGCTGCTGAAGGAAGTCATCGTGTCGTCGTTGGAGTTGAGGGCACCCACCGTGATGTGATTCTTCGCCCCGGCGGGTGGCGCGGTGCTGTAGTAGTCGCCGTAGCCTTCGATGTCGCAGGTGCTGCCCTGCCGCTCGTTGCCGTTGGCCCAGATGACCCGGAAAGGCGCGCCGAGGGAGCCGCCGACGATCGAATCGATCAGGGCGGAAGTCACGCCGTAATCGCCCTGGATCGAGCAGGGAAATCCATTCGGCTCCGTATTGGTGCCGATCGAATTGTTGCTGATGTCGGCTCCCCGGGTATTGATCGCCTCGTTGTAGTCAGAGTTGATGTCACCGGGGTTCGAGTAGAGGAAGATTTCGCTTCCGTCGTACTGAAAGCCGTAGGAGACCAGGCTGACGTTGGGCGCCATGCCCTTGTACGTGCCGCCACTCGCCGTTCCATCACCTCCGATGGTTCCGGCTACGTGTGTGGCATGGTCCTCGGGCCCGCTGCTGTCGTGAACAGTCAGCCGTCCGCTGAAGTCGACGTGTGTCGAGCGCGCGGTTCCCCCGTCGTAGACCATCACCATGACGCCCGTGCCGTCGAGATCGTAGGGTGCCGCCTGCAGGGTATTCGCCTCGCTGATGACTCGGTTGCTGTCATTGATGACGCTCATGGGCGGCAGGGGCCACTCGACCCACATGACAGCATCCTCGGCGATCAATGCCGGGAGCTGGCTCTGCTTCAGCGTGACGACCAGCCCGTTGATCACCGGCATTCTGGCGACCGTGGTCGCATCGTTGGCTTTCGCGACACCCGAGCCTTCGACTTCCAGGTCTACATCCTGGTGGAAGAGAACGTACACAGCCACGACGAGGTCATCGGGGTACTTCCTGTCGATGACGGCGTACTCGGGGATCTCGAGTGCCGTCACGGCGGGGTGGGCCTTCCATGCAGACTGGATGGGGAGGACGGCCGCCTGACCGGCAGCCGCGGACAGCTGTGCGACAGCCGACTGGCCCGCCGCAACCTTGGCAAAGAACGCGCGATTGCCCAGATAACTCAAGAGGGCGAGGCCGGACTCGCCCAGTTCCTCCTTCGACTCGGCTTTCACGGGACTGGGAAACTGGACCACGACGTGGCGCGCTTCGACGGGGTCCGCGAGTTGCGAGATAGCGCTCCGGAGCGTCGGTGCCGAAAACGACTTCGTATCGACCGGACCGGACCGGAAGTGGATGACCGACTGCTCGGGATTCGCGTTCGCCGGGTGAGCCATCCCGGCTGCGCTCAGAAGGAGAATTGCGCAGGCGGAGACGCTGCGACCGAAAAGGCGATCGAACACGGTTCCCTCATTCCGTCGATTTGTGAGGCGACAATGCGACCAGGAATGAGCCAAAAACAGAATTCTCCTATAGATCCAGCGCCTTACGGTCAGATTCCCTTCCATCTTGAGAGGTACGTGCAGGCACAGGACATCCTCGCTTGGCCGCGGCCCAGCGATGCCTCTAGCATAGGCAATGTCAGCGCCAAACCGAGCCGACGAGCGGGTTTCCTTGAAATTGCCCGTATAAGAGCCTGTTCCCCTCCTCCGCGTGGATTTGACAGCGTTTCTAACCATCGGACGTCGCGAAAACGCAGTCCGAACTCTCGATCTCCGGACGCCGTGCTCCAGTCCCAGCGGCACGTGGCGAAACCCATCGAAGAGCCGGTCGAAGTGCGAGAAATAGGATTCACCGGAATTCTGTGCTTCCCTGTCGCAGTTTCAGAGGGGTCTCTCCAGCGTGGAGTCTGTGATTCTCACGGCCGTCGCGGGGCTGCTCACGGTGCTGGCCACTCGCAACTCTCCCGGCGCTGGCCCGGTCGGGCCTCACGTGAAGGATTGGCGGTTCCGAGGGACGACACGAGTGGCGGCCGGCGCGATCGCGGCGCTTGGAATCGGTACCGCGTGCAACGACGGGAAACAGGCTGAGCCAGACACGGCCTCGGCGACCGCAGACCCGGCGGAAATCGAGGAGCTGGAACGGCTCGCCGTACTGGGGTACGTGAGCGGCTCCGTCCCCGCCACTTCCGACAGCGGTGTCACCTTGCACGACCGGGAACGCGCCAGCCAGGGATTGAACCTGGTGCTGTCGGCCCACGCACCGGGTGCCACCCTGATAGACATGGACGGCAACGTGTTACACGAGTGGCAGGCGAGCTTCCGGCAGGTGTGGCCCAGGCGAAAAGTCCTGAAGCGCTTCCGTAACGCGAACTGGTTTCGCAGGGCGCATCTCTTCCCGAATGGAGATCTGATTGGAATCTGGGCACACAGCGCGGGGATCCTGAAGCTCGACCGGGATTCCAACATCCTCTGGTCCAGCACGGTCCCAGCTCATCATGACCTCGAGGTCATGCCCGACGGCGACATCTACGTGCTCACTGTAAAGAACCACATCGTCCCGCGGGTGCATCCCCGGAAACCGCTGCGCGAAGACTTCATCACGGTCCTCGATCCGGACGGCAGGGTCAAGCGCAGCACCTCGCTGCTGGAGGCCTTCGAAAACAGCAAGGCCTACCGGTTTCTCTGGATGCTGCACCCTCAGAAGACCGGGATCGCCTTCCACGCGAATACGATCTCTGTGCTCGATGGCGGGCTAGTGGAGCAAATGCCTGAGTTCGGGCGGGGTCGCGTCCTCACGTCGATGCGGGCCATGGATACCATCGCGGTCATCGATCTCGACGGCCCGGAGGTGGTCTGGGCACACAAGGGTGGGTTTGTGGAGCAGCACGATCCGCAGATCTTGACCGACGGAAGTCTGCTCTTGTTTGACAATAAGGACGGATTCGAGCGCTCGAGCGTCGAGGCATACGACCCGAGCAACATGAGCCTGCGCTGGGCCTACCGCGGCACGCCCGAGCATCCCTTCTACTCCGAGCACAGCGGGGTGGCCCAGCGGCTCGCAAACGGCAACACCTTGATCACCGAATCTGCCAACGGGCGTGCCTTCGAGGTGACCGCCGAGGGCGCGATTGTGTGGGAGTACTACAACCCGAACAAAGCAGGACAGGACGACGAGCTGCGTGCGACGCTCCACGAAGTGCAACGCTTGCCGCCGGACTTCGACCTCTCTTGGCTCACCACTGGGGCGAAGTGAGCTGAGCGCTCCTCGCTGGGGCCCGCCGGAGATTCGACGGTATGGCTGCACGGTGCTTCCCGCCCGCTCGATACGCGCAGCGCTTGAAATCCTCCAACACTTAGAACTCTTCCTTTTCACAACTGCCCTTTTACTGGATTCCGTTACGGTTAGGGGAAGAGAGAAACCCGAGGAAAGCAATGCCGGTCAGCGAACTCATTTCAGCGCAAAGGATCCAACGGCGGGTCGGTGAACTGGGCAGCCTCATCACGGCTGACTACGCGGGGGTCGGGAAGCTGGTTGTCATAGGCGTGCTGAAAGGGGCCTTCATGTTCACAGCCGATCTCGTGCGCTCGCTGCAAGTCCCCTGCAGTATCGAATTCATCCGGGCAACGAGCTATGGCAACGAAATGCAGTCGTCTGGGGAGGTCACGATCACACACCAACCGGACATCGCAGGCCAGGAAGTCCTTCTCGTCGAGGATCTCATAGACACAGGCCTAACAGTCAACACGATCGTAGAGGAATTCTGGAAGCTTGGGCCTGCCTCCCTGAAGGTCTGCGCCCTGCTCGACAAACCGTCCGCGAGAAAATATCCCGCTGAAGCCGACTACTTCGGCTTTGAAATACCGGACACTTTCGTCGTCGGTTACGGCATCGACCACGCGGAACGCTTCAGGGAGCTCCCGTTCATCGGGACCGTGGACTGAGGGAACTCCGTATCGCGGGACCGATCCCCTCCCCCTCGCTGGGAGCGACCGGCTAGTCCTTGGGCAGGCCCAGGATTCGCTCCGCGATGATATTGCGCTGGATATTCGGCGCTCCACCGCCGATTACGCTGCCGTGCATGGCCAGCGACTGAAACTGGGTGGCGCCCGCAAGTTGGCCCTTACTGCCCAGCAGGGTCATCGCGAGATCCGCCATGTCGAGCGCAAGTTGGTTCGAGATCACCTTGTTGACGGAGGTCTCGCTCGAGGGGTGCTGCCCGTTGAGCTGCCTGGTCAGGTAGCGCATCCCGTTGAGGCGCATTGCCGAGATTCTCGTCTCGAAGCCCGCGATCTGGCCGCGCACCAACGAGTCCTCCAGTGCCGGGCGTCCGTTCTTGCACGCGCCGCGCGCCAACTCCTTCAGCGCCTCGAGTTCGCGCTCCTTGCTCGTGGATTCCGAGATGCCGGAACGCTCGTTGGCAAGCGCCCCCATGACTACCCGCCATCCCTCTCCCTCGGCACCGAGCCGGTTTTCTAGCGGAACCCGGACGTCGTTGAAAAAAGTCTGGTTGAAGCTGTGGTGTCCCACGAGACTGCGGATCGGGCGCACCTCGATCCCGGGCGTGTCCATCGGCACCAACAAACAGGTCATACCGCCGTAGCGCGACTCGCGCGTCTCATCCTCCGTCGTCGTGCGTACCAGGAGGAAGATGTTCTCTGAGACGTGTGCGGCAGTCGTCCAGATCTTGGAGCCGTTGACGACATAATGATCGTCCTCGAGTACCGCTCGCGTCGTGATCGAAGCGAGGTCGCTCCCGGTGTCCGGCTCCGAGTAGCCCGTGCACCAGGAGCTCCGTGCGTTCAGCAGGTCGGGCAGGAAGCGCTGCTTCTGCTCCTCGGTTCCGTGGCGGATCAGCGCCGGTCCCACCCATTGGAGACCCATGAAATCGCTCCCGAGAGGAGGCGCCTTGGCCGCCGACATTTCCTCCTTGAGAATGAACTGCTCGAGCAGGCTGCCGCCGCCGCCGCCCTCTTCCTTGGGCCAGGCGAAGCCAATCCAGTGCTTCTCGGCGAGCTTGCGATTCCAGGTGTCGAGCACCGCCTGGTCGCGCCCGCTGTAGGCGTCGAACTTCTCGGGCTTGTTTTCCGCGATGAACTTCCGCACCTCGGCGCGAAAGGACTCCTCCTCGGGTCCAAAGTTGAAGTCCATCAGATCCCTCCGAAGGTCGCAACGCGATCGTAGTGGTAGCCCTCGTTGCCGTACATGGGGCGCGCCCACTTGGATCGCTTGAGATAAAGCTGGATATCGTATTCCTCGGTGTAACCCACAGCCCCGTGGAGCTGGATCCCCGTGACACCGATGCGCGTGAAGGCTTCGCTCGCAAAACCCTTCGCCTTCGACGCCGACCGGGCAACCTCCGCCGGGCTCGCATCGAGAGCCCAGGCGGCATGGTAGAGGAGCGACTTCATCGACTCGATGTCGACGTAGCCCTCGGCGAGCGGGTGTTTCACCCCCTGGAAGCGTCCGATCGGGGAGCCGAACTGGACGCGTTCCTTCGCATACTGCACGGTGAGGGCGTGCGCGGCCTCGGAGGCGCCGATCATCTCGGCGGTGATGGCAATCGCACCCCGGTCGAGAAGCTGCGCAATGGCCCCAGCCGCTGCACCGGGGCGGCCGAGGATCGCCTCGGTATCGACCCGCACACCGTCGAGCCTCAGGGTTGCAAGCCGCTTGGTGCGGTCGAGGGTGCGGACGTCCTCGATCGAAACGCCGGCCGCGGGAATCTCGACAAGCGCCAGTCCGAGATCGGAATCCCCGTCTCCGGTGCGGAATGCAACCACGGCGAGGTTCGCCTGGGCACCATCCGGGACGCAGCACTTTTCACCCCGTAACACGAACCCGTCTCCGTCGGGTTCGCCGCGCAGCTGGATCCCGTCTGGACCCAACCGGTCGCCTTCCTCGATCAATGCGAGAGTTCCAATACAGGAACCGTCGGCGATCCGGGAAAGCCATCGCTCCTTCTGTGTGTCGTCACCCGACTCCAGGATCGCGGACGCCGCGAGCACCGAGGAGATCAGCGGTGCGGGGAACAGGGTCCGGCCCGTCTCCTCGAGCAGAACGACGAGTTCTTCCCATCCGAGGCCTGCCCCCCCGTAGCGCTCGGGAATCACCAGGCCGAGCCAGCCGAGCTCGCCGAGCTGCTTCCACTGCTCGCTCGCATAGCCGTCCGGCGTCTCGGCGATGCGGCGCACCTCGTCGATCGGGCATTGTTCATCGAGAAACTTGCGCACCTCTCGTCGCAGGAGTTCCTGCTCCTCTGTGAAGCCAAAATTCATCTCGTTCTCCGTCTCATGCAATCACTTTCCCCGGGTTTCCCGCGGCTCCACGCGCGCACCGATCCCGCCCGGAACCGGAAGCTGACCGCAGCGGCGGGAAAGGACCCCGAAACCCGTTGGAGAGCTCTACTTGCCCTTCTTGGCGGCCTTCTTGAGCTTCTTTTCCTTCGGCGTCAGCTTGGGCTTGTTCTTCTTGTCGGTACGCTTCTTGTCTTGGGACTTCGTCATGGCGCAAGGATACCGCGTTTTCCCGGAGTTCCCGGGCTAAGGGACGATCACTCTCGGGATTACATCACGGGTTTCGAATGGACGCATCGTCCCGCTGAACCGGATGCGGTGGGAGTGACAGGAGATGGCGACGTCGGCCATGTCCCGTTTCGGGAACCTGATTCCCTCCCGGCCTCTATCGTGACGGGGCCTCTCTTCGTCAGACCCTGCGAAAATACAGCTTGAACGCTCTGTCTTCCCTGAATCCGTTCCCTGGTGTCCACCGGATCCTCAGCCCCAGACAGACGCTCAGCGGACGGGTTCTTCGCGTCGTTGCTCAATTGCGGGACCCCATGAAGATTCGGAGCACGTACCAGAACATCAGGGCTACCGAAGCGAAGAGTTGCAGGGCCCCCGCCACGTAGCGGTCCTCGGGATATCGGTTGAGCACGTTCGAGGTGTCATAAAGAATCGCGGCTCCCGCCACACCGACCATGGCCACCGAAAACCAGGTCCCCAGGCTGAAGCCAAAGAGCACAGCACTCACGATTGCCACCAATGCCAGAATCATCGCCCATCGCAAGATCCCGCCCAGAAAGGAAAAGTCCTTGCGGGTGGTGAAGGCCACGGCGGTCAGCCCCCCGAAGCCAAGCAGGGTGACCAAAGCCGCGCTCGTGATCACACCGGGAGCGACCTGGTTCGCCATGTAGAGCAGAGGCACGAAGATGATGGCCTCGGCCACGACGAAACCGGCGAGCGCCGCATACTGGGCTCCGAGAGATTCGGAGCTGCTGGCCACACGGCTGGCGATCCAACTCACCACCATGAAGCCCCCCAGGACCAGCAACCAGGAGCCGGAAAGCAGCACGCTCGCGATCTGCTCCGCAATCCCCGTACTGAAGAGCCAGAGTTCGAGCAGCGTGAAGGCGCCGATGGCGCCCAGCAGGTGGTTGTAGGTACGCGTGATGAAGGCGGCCCGCGTTTCGACAGGCCGGGTTCCGACCGGTGTGTAGGCTCTCGCCACAAATTGATCTGACTGGCTCATTTCTTCCTCCGTGCTTGTATCCCGACTCGAAGTCAAGATAGCCTGGGTCCAAGAGTCGGTCGGCTACCGCGAGTTCCAGGAAATCTGCCTGCCGCCTAACGCACTGGACTCCTTGCTGCCGGCGGTGCCTTGCTGCCTGGATTGAAACGCCTCAACCCTTCTGATTGTAGCCCAGCTTCGTGCCGGCAAAGCCCAGCCGGTCCGCTACAGCGCCTGGCTAGGCGGCTTGCCCTTGGAATATGCAGGCGGGGTGGAAAGAATACCGAGTTGACACGCTGCCGTGAGATTGTCGGAGAGGCCACGCTGGCGGGCGACCTTCCCGTCTTTCAACTGCAGAAGAATGACCTCATCGTATACGACCCGCTTGCCGGAGGGTGGAAACACCCAGCCGACCATTCTGGGCAGGCGATTCGAATGGTCGTGCCAGCTCTGCCTGTATCAGCGCGCTGTTCCGGCCCCATTGGAACCCAGCCCGCTTTTTGGTCCCTGCCGGAACACCGCTTGGCCTTCCCGTGTTTCTGCTCGGCAGATTATTCGCCCATGGGGGCCGCATACACTCCCCGGCCTAGATTCGACAGGATGTCGACCGTGTACACGTCGAGTCACCCTGCTTCGCCCGCCAGGAGCGGATCCGGACGTGTCGCACCGAGAGCATCCGTTCGATCGCTTGCCACCCCGGCGCCATGGGCCGACCAGGGCGTGATAGGCTCGGCATCGTTCCGGAACGGAAGAACCCGCACGTGCGCTTCCACCGCCATCTCGTCGAATCGTTGCTACTGGGTGCGGTTCTCTGCTCCGGCTGCGCGAAAGCCGCGGAACGCACCGGCACCGAAGGGTCCACGTGCCTGGCGGCGGCCAGCGAATTCTCCGAGATCCGCGTCTGGACCCCCGGGCGTTGGAATCGTCTCGTGGGTCCCCTGCGCTTCGGGGAGGTGCTGACCCCAGCGGGCGGAGCGCACCGCTTTGGCTACCGGCGCTTTGGCAATCCCGAGGCCGATCCGCTCGTCCTGCTGATCGGTCACGGTGCCGTGATGTTGTCGTGGGATCCGGCGATGCTCGTGGACTTCGCGCGTTGCTTCGACGTGTACACGATCGACAACCTCGGCTTCGGTCATTCGCGTTTTGTGGATGGGGCCGAGACGAAGCTCGCGGCGATGACCTTCGAGGACATGGCAGATTTCGTCGCGGGTGCGGTGGAGGGCATCGAGTCCCTGGGAGATCGGCGCCCGCACGGTCTCGGGTGGGCCATGGGAGCAAAGGTGCTCTTCCTGGCTGCAGAACGACACCCGCACCGTTTCGGAACACTCGTGAACGCCGGCGGATGGATCTCGAAACCCGTGGGTACGGGGCCCAATCCCTGTGCCGTGGAATCACTCGAAGTGTCCAATCCCTGGGTGGTCGCCAGCACCACATTCCGCGTGTCTCCTTCGCAATGGGGCTGGCGCAAGGCGCTGCACGCCTTCCGCGGCCAGCTTGGAATGATGGCACGCACGAGCGCTGCCTATCTCGCGACCTGGGACGACAGAGAGGCCTGGCCAACGCCCGTGCAGCGTCGAGAGCAGGCCCGTGCCTCGGCATCGGCCTACGCGAACGACCTGAGACGGATTCAGAATCCCGCCCTCGTCGCCTATGGGCGCCAGGACGACAGGAACTTTCCCTTCCCCGGTCAACCCGGGGCCGCCTGTGCCCACGGCGCCGCCCCCCCGGCGCGCTGTTCGGCGGGTCGTGAGTGCTGGTGGGGGCTCGGACCGCTCGACGATTACGAAAGCGCGCGGGATCTGCTCGAAAACGCCGAGCGGGTCTGCCTGAAAGGTTTCGAGGGGGCCCACGGCTTCCCCTCGCAGAGCCAGTCGAGCTTCATTCCCGCCGTCGTCGATTTCGTTTCAGGTGCGGAGCCGACTGCCTGTGAAGAGGCGGTTTTGCAACCCGCGCGATCTCAGGGTCCCTGACACAAAGTCTCCACCCGCTCGCAGAAACCACCCCGCGTCCTGCTCTGGGTCTCCAGCGTGATTTTCACCCTGATCTGCGGGTACTTCTTGGCCGCCTTCTTCGTCGACGACACTGGTATGTCTTCGTGGCTGCGGCGTTCGATCTTCTGGGTCGATCTGCCAAAGCGAGGTCTGTTCCAGACGATCAGCTCGGCGCGCCTGCTCTCCTGAGGCGCTACGCACCTGTCTTTAGCAAGCTCGCGTCCGCTTGAGCCGCCGGGCTGGCTCTTTGCCCCGTCTCCGACGAGCAAGTTGACGAGCCGGATAACGGCCCGCCAGTCATTCTCCGGTAGCAGCATGATCTGCTGAAACTTCTTCCAGAGCCGCCGGGTCTCGGGATCTTTCTTGGCCCGCCCAAGAACGACTTGTCATAGCGCCCTGTTACCGGACATGATGCCGAAAACACGGCTTGATTCGCCCATTCGCTCGTCTAGGCGCGGGCGGATAGGCCGCCAGAGGGAGGGCATGGACCGCACGCGGTTGGAAGTCACGACTGCGGAGGTGCCGGGCCAGCAGACGCACTACGGGAACGTGTTCCCACTGGCGTATCTCTGCACCAGCGAGCGGGCGTCCCCGGCCGATGCCGTCGACTGGGCGCGCAAGCATGCGGTCGAGCTGATTACACAGGCCGCCGAATATGGCGCAGTGTTCTTTCGAGGTTTTCCGCTGGTCACTCCCGATGACTTCGACGCCTTCGTCGCGGCCTTCGAGCTGCCCTGCTTCAGCTACGAAACCTCGCTCTCCAACGCCGTGCGCGTCAACTACACCCCCCGCGTCTTCTCCGCCAATGAGGCGCCGCCGGAGGTGGACATCAACCTGCATCACGAGATGGCACAGACGCCCATCGCGCCGAGCATGCTTTTTTTCTTTTGTGACACCGCCCCGGAGGCCGGTGGCGCGTCATCCCTCTGCCGCTCCGACGCGCTCTGGGACGAGCTCTCCGAGCAGTCGCCCGCGTTCTCCCGCGCCTGCCAGGAGAGGGGGCTGAAGTACACCCACAGCATGCCGGCCGAGGAAGACCCGCTTTCGGGAATGGGCCGCAGCTGGAAGAGCACGTTCAGTGTCGAGACCCGCGACGCCGCCGAGACTCGCATGGCCGAGCTCGGCTACACCTGGCAATGGCTCGAAAACGACTGCCTGCGAGCCACGACTCCGGTGCTCCCCGCGGTGCGCGAACTCGACAGCGGACGGCGCGCCTTCTTCAATCAGCTCATCGCCGCCTTCACCGGCTGGAAGGACAGCCGCAACGACCCCTCGCGGGCGATCACCTTCGGCGATGGCTCGCCGATGGACGACGAGGGCGCCCGGCTCGCCGTCGCTCTCGCCGAGGCTCTTAGCTTCGACGTCCCGTGGCGGCCGGGTGACGTCGCCCTGATCGACAACTACGTGGTCATGCACGGCCGCCGCACCTTCCGTGGCACGCGCAGGGTGCTGGCCTCGTTTGTCGCCGGCCGCACCCCTCAAGCGACCTGACTCCGAGCATAGGAAGTTCGAGCTGTGTCTTGCCTGGGTCCGATCAGCAGGCATTCTACCCAATAGAAAACTCGAACCTCCTACCTGCTCCGTCGCACCCGGCTCCCCAGAAACTCCCAATTTTGGCGGAAGACACCCAAAATATCCTCTCTTGACAATCGCGCCGAAATACCGTGCCGAGGGGACGGCAACGACGGGGATCAAGATCAGAGACATCCTCGTTGCGCGGTCAGCTCACGCCAACATACCGGAGGCGGCTCGGGCAACAGCATCAGGATCAGCATGCCCCTTGCCAGGACGTCGAAAATCTCGTTTGCAAACCCAGCCCACACAGCCCCCAGCGAATGCGGGAATAACTTGCCGTATCGTGGGCGTATCCGCGTGCGTAGCCGTCCGTTCCGAGAGGGATCGGTTTCGAAGGCTGCAC
>PBYF01000099.1 GCA_002729515.1 Deltaproteobacteria bacterium | reverse complement strand
GAGGAAGAAGCGGCCGGGGGACGCTACGTCTGAGGAAGAAGCGGCCGGGGGACGCTACGTCTGAGGAAGAAGCGGCCGGGGGACGCTACGTCTGAGAAGCCTCGCGGCGCGAGGGGGGCCGGCAGAACTTCCGCTCGCTAGGTGAGGGCAAAGCGGCCGGATGGAAGGCAGCGAAGCGGCTCAGCCGTGTGGAAGCGACTGCCCCCACGGCACCGATCAGTTCTCCGCTCCTGCTTCCTACCCGCGCCTCAGCCCTGCTCGGCCGCCGTGCGCAGCGAGGCGACCTGCCCGTCCTCCCTTCCAAGGAGGACATCGTTGTAATGCCGCGCTCCGCGGTGGTGGTAGGCGCCCTTCCTGCGGAAGGCCAGGAGCAGGCTCACCCGGTAGGGCCCCTGCTCGCCCGTGGGGGGCGGCGTTCCGTGCATCACGTCTCCGAAGTGGATCGAGACGTCGCCGGGCTCGGCCGGCACGGCCACCGCGCCGGCTACCGACTCGTGCGGCTCGGCAAAGGCGTAGGTGCCGCGGTGGGAGCCGGGCAGCACCCGCAACTCGCCCATCTCTGGCGTCGCCCGCGTCAGGTAGACCTGGCAGACGCACCCGGGGCAGTTCAGCGCGTGCCCGCCCATCCCGCAGTCCCGGTGCCATGGGAGGTTGGTGATCCCCTCCACCGCGTCCGGGTATTTCCACAGCACGGAGACTCCGTCCTCCCCCTCGGAGGGCAGCTCGAGATCCACGTGCGGAATCTTGCCGATGCGCAGGACCCGCGGGTCCCGCGCCAGGCTGCGCATGGCGGGCAGCACGGCCGCCTCCGTCACCCGCGAGAGCAGCACCTCACCGCTGCCGGTCTTCCCCCACCACGACTTCTGATCCCCTTCGACGGCGCGCTCGCCGGCGGCATCGGCCTCCTTGCGCAGCGCCGCGATCTCCTCGTCGGAGAAGACGTTTTTCACCAGGATGTAGCCGGCCGCGTGCATGAACACCGTCATCTCGTGGATATCGTCGTCGAGCTTGAAGCTGCGCCCCGGATTCAACGGCTTGCCCTCGTCATCGAATAGCGGCGCGTCGGGATCGTGGACCGGGATCCCCTGATAGAGGGCACGCAGTGCGGGCTCCCACATCACGAAGCGCATCAGGTCGCCGCGCACCTTCCGCGCCCGGCCCGCGTAGATCAGCCCGGGCGCCGACTCGAGATCATGGACCAGCTCCTGCCACGACTCCCGGTCCAGGGCGACCACGGTCTCGGCCGCGGCGTCGCCCGGGACGATCTCGAGACGTCCATCCCGCGGCTGGTAGGTGTAGGCGCCCCCCTCGTCGATCCGGAACGCCAGCGACCCACGCCGCGCGGCCTCCAGGGAGGCCAGCGCCTCGCGCCCCTCGGCCATTAGCCGCGGCAGCTCCTCGCGGTGGTACTCGTCGAAGTCCAGGACACGGAAGCCCTCGGTCATGGCCACCTCCAAGAGTAGAGGGGCTCGATTCTACACCCGTCGGGGAGCCCGTGTCCCTTCGCCAGCCGTTGCACGGATCGGGGACTTCCGATGCGCGAGCGTGCGACCCATCAAGACTCTCGATGCAAAAAGGCCTCCCGGCTGATCTCGTGGAAGCGTTCCGGCAGATCGAGCGCGTCCGGCTGAGGGTAATGCCGCGCCATGAAGCCGCCCGGCAGGTCGCTGAACACCGTCCGCATTTCTCGCACTTCGTTCTCGATTTCCCGATCGGTTCGGCCGCCCCGACTCGACCAGAGCGTATCGACGGTATTCCAGAAGCAGATTTCACCGCCAAACCGCTCTCGCAGCGTCTTGTGTCCGATCAGCCTGGCCTGGTCGAGCTGAAGGACATCGATACCGATCTCGATGAGTTCCGGAATGAGCTCCTCGATCTGGCCGCAGCAGTGCAGGATGAAGTACATGCCGTGGTCGTGTGCGGCTTGTGCGACGCGGCGCAGCCCGGGTGCATAGATCGTCCGGAACTCCTCGCCCCGGAGCATGGGCCCCGATTGCGTGGCAAAATCCTGCCAGGTCATGAAGGAGTCGACGTAGCCACAGCGACCGAAACTAGCGACACTCTCGAGGGTGAGCTCGGTCAGCGAATCGAGCAGTGAACGGAAAGCACTCCTGTCGCGCCGGGGCCCGAGCAGCATGGATTCGAAGCCCATGAGGCTGCGCACGCGCTCGAAGACGAGCACGGGGTCCGCCGCGACGACGTGCTTGCCCGCACGCCGCGCCTCTGCTGCGAAGGGAAGAAGGCGCTGCATATCGAGAAGCTCGCACATCGCGGGGAAGCGGTAGCTGGCCAGACTGGAGCTGCTTTCGAGCGGGTGCTCGAGTACACGATCGAAAAGCCCCGGCGAAGCCTCGTACCTCACGTGCCACGCATCCACGTAGGTCGAGCCGAGGGCGGGTGCGCTCTCGCTATCGAGATGTCGCTCGAGCTCGGCGAGTTCGAAGAAGTCGCTCCCGAGCGGCCGAACGAAACTGTACGGAATGCGTGCCGGGGCTCGGAGCTCGATGGCCTGGCCCACCAGCTCGCGGCTGGTCACGCCGGATGGCGTGGGGACGGGGGCCAGTGCCTCGCTGAGCCACGGCTCCAGCCGGTCGCTCACCCGCCTAGCCGCGGAGTGGATAGCGACCATGTTCGTGGGCCGCCTCGACCATCCAGCGCAGCCGCGTCGCGTCCACGTAGGGGTGAGAGTGGGCGGCCGAAAGGATGTAGCCGCCGCCAGGTCCCGCGGCTCGAATGGCATCCCTGACCGCCTCCGTCACCTCCTTCTGCGTTCCCTTGACGAGAAGATGAGAGACGTCGAGGTTTCCGACCAGTGCAAGTCGATGCCCCACCTGCTCGCGGACCCGCTGCAGCTCCATGTCGGCAGTGGGCTCCAGCGTGATGATCCCGTCGAAGCCCCAATCGATGAACATTTCGAGAAACTTGTAGATCTTTCCGCAGGAGTGGAAGATGAACTTGCGACCGCGGCTGTGTACGAGGTCGGCCACCCGGCGGTAGCTCTCGCCGAATAGGCTCTCGATCAGCTCGGGCCGCATGAGGGGCCCTGTCTTCTGCCCCAGGTCGTCACCGCCGAGTACGACTTCGACGCCGGACTCCATCACAGCCTCGATGTTGCGAAGGTACAGGTCGGTCTGGAAGTCGACGACGCGGCGAATGAACTCTGGATTCTCGCGCACGAGCTTGACGAAGTTGACGAATCCGATGGCCTGCCAGCTATTCTCGAAGATCCCGGGGGCTGCATAGCCGATCGGCAGGATGCGATCGCCGTACTCAGCGGCGAGCTTCTTGTGAAAGGCCGTGGTGCTGTGGATCATCTGATCGAAGAGGGCCCCCTTCTCGTCGACCCAGGCCTCCCACTCCTTCTCGGTGGGGCATAGCGCGCGGCTGTAGTCGACCGCGAGATCGCCTCGATCGTTGGTCCCCAGTTCCCAGACGCGTCCATAGGCGTCGTGCATGGCGGTACCGAGGGTCGAATCGGGGTCGTCGTAGAGCTTCATGAACGCGTGAATCGCCCAGTTCGCGTCGAACCCGAGCTCGATCGCACTCTCCATGGCGAGGGCAAAATTCCCGTAGTACATCCGATTCCAGAACCAGGTGGTGTTGACCAGGTGCTTGACGACGGAACCGATCAAGGGCTTGTCGAGGTAGTTCACGATGTTGGTCGCGCTCTTACCGGTGATCTGACTCACGGTAGAGGGATCCATGATGAGCCCCATGACGGGGATTCGATCCGGCTCTTCGTGGGCGAGGGCCGTGAGGATGCGTTCTTCGAAGTTCACGGCTCGCTACTCCACGAGCGAATGATATCCGTTCCAGTGACGGCATCCGGAGCAAAAGCGTCGGCGCCAACATCGTTCGCGAAGGCTTCTGTGATGGCCGCACCGCCAACGATGATCTTGAGTGAGCTGCGGAGACCGGCATCGCTCAATGCCTCGATGACCCGTCCGATCCCCCCCGCGGCGGATGTGAGTAGACACGAGATCCCGAGCGCCACCGGACGATGGTCGACGACGGCCCTGGTGAAGTCTTCGATTCCCACATTGACACCGAGGTCGATCACCTCGAGGCCAGCGCTCGAGGCATAGTTCATGAAGATATTCTTTCCGAGGTCGTGCAGATCGCCCACGATCGTTCCGATGACAATGGTACCCGCGCTCGTCTCACCCTCGTCTCGCAGCAGCGGCGAGAGCTCTTCCATGGCCTCCTTCGCGATCTCGCCCGAGTAGACGAGTTCGTCGAGAAACCACTCTCCCTCCTGGAACCGCGTGCCCACGACCTGCAGCGCCGCGGCAATGCTGTCGATGGCCCGCTTCGCGAGGTCTGGATCCCCGGACGCGGTAGTGGCATCTACGATCTTCACCACGTTTGGCTTGTCGAGATCGAGCAGCGCCGCCATCAGTTCATCGATCAGTTGCACAGACACCATTTCTCCCGGGAGACATCGAGTGTCAATGATACTCACAGAATCCTAGAACTCATCCCGCACATCTGCTGAGGCGAATATGGTAACCGCAACGCCATCCCGGCAGAGGAGCTACTGCATCGACGCACGCCGCGCCTTCAGCGTGCTGATGAACTCCGGCGAGGTGCCACAACAGCCCCCCACGAAACTGACCCCGGCTGCGACGAGGGCCCCGAGGTGAGAGGCGAAAACGTCGGCGGTCATGTTGTAGCGGGTTTCTCCATTCACGAGCTCGGGAATGCCGGCGTTCGCCTTGATCCAGATCGGCTTCGAGGTCACCGCGGAGAAGCGCTCGGCGATCGGGATGTAGCCCTCGATTCCAATGCCGCAGTTCGCACCAATGACATCGGCGCCCCAGTTCACGAGGGCCTCCGCGGCTCGTTCCGGGGTGACTCCCAGCATCGTTCGGTCCTTCTGTTTGCCGGAGTCGAAGACCATGCAGGCCACGAGAGGAAGCCCCGTTGGCTTTGCGGCATCGATGGCCAACTCGATCTCTTTCAGGTCGGCCATGGTCTCGATGACGAGAGCATCGGCTCCGCCTTCCGCCAGTGCAGCGGCTTGCTCTGCGAAGGCATCGTGCAGCTGTTCTTCGGTGATAGTGCGCGTGACCAGCAGCTTTCCGGAGGGCCCGATGGAGGCGAAGACGCGCGCTGCACCCGCGCTGGCCCGTCGCGAAATCTCGACACCCGCGATGTTGATCTCGCGAACACGGTCGACCTCGGCACAATTCGCGAGGGCAATGCGATTGGCTCGGAAGGTGTTGGTGAGGATGATCTGGCTGCCGGCCTCGACGTAGGCCCGCGCCACCTCCTCTACGCGATCCGCTTGACTGAGATTCCAGACGTCTGGCATCTGGCCGAGGGGCAAACCGCGCTGCTGCAGCTGTGTGCCCCAGGCTCCGTCGAGCAGGGTGGGTGCCTCATCGAGGAGTGTCTGGAGCCACGCGGGCAGGGCCATCGGCGAGATCTCTCCTGGTCGAGGTTGGGAAACGCTCTCGCTTCAATGAAGAGGCGCTGAAAGTCCTCGCCGCTCACCAGCGAGACGTGGCGGAGCTTTGCCAGCGTAGCCCGCAGGGCGTCCATTCTGGAGGTCTCTCGACAGCAAGGCGATCTCGACTCCGCGAAGGGAAGCGTTGCCGGCGGCCCGAATCCGCTCCTGCGGGACGTCGGGGAGTGCGCTGCCGATCCCGCTGCAGTTCCCGAAGGCGCAGGCCCCCTCCCAGTGCCCTGCTCGCGTCGGGGAGCGCACTGCCGATCCCGCTGTAGTTCCCGAAAGCGCAGGCCCCCTCCCAGTGCCCTGCTCGCGACACGGGCAGGGGCCTCTGGCTGGGATCGCAGCGGCGCGAGCCCCAGCCGTTGACCGCGCTCAGATTCCCTCCCCGGCCGGCGGCGGCACGGACTGGTCCATCTCGAGCGCGGGCTGGTCCGCCTTGGGACTCCCCACGACCCGTGCGGGAACGCCCACCGCCGTGGTGTGAGGCGGCACGTCGCGAAGCACGACGCTGCCGGCGCCGACCTTCGCCCCGGTACCGATCTCGATATTGCCGAGGATCTTGGCTCCCGCGGCGATCAGCACACCGGCCCGCACCTTCGGGTGGCGATCTCCCGTCTGCTTGCCGGTCCCCCCGAGCGTCACCTGTTGCAGCAGGGAGACGTCGTCCTCGATCACCGCGGTCTCGCCGACGACGACCCCGGTTCCGTGGTCGAGGAAGATGCCCTTACCCACGCGCGCCGCCGGGTGGATGTCTACGCCCAGCACTTCGGAGCTGCGGTTCTGGAGAAATTGCGCCAGCCCGCGCCTGCCCGTATTCCAGAGCACGTGTGCGATGCGGTGCACCTCGATGGCGTGGAAGCCCTTCAGATAGAGCAGCGGCGCCGAGAGCCGCGCGCAGGCCGGGTCGCGGTCGCGCACCGCAGTGAGATCGGCGCGCACGGCCTCGCCGAGCGCCGCGTCCCCAGTCAACACCTCTTCGAAGACGACGCGCAACGCTTCCGGCGCGACGCCGACACCCGCCAGCCGTGCCCCCAGGTGGGCCGCCAGCGCGGACTCGAGCGAGGCGTGGTTCAGGATCGCCTCGTCCAGGAAGCCCGCGAGCACCGGCTCGCGCTCCGCCTCCTCGCACGCCTCTTCGCGGATCCGCTCCCAGGTCGCGTCCGGTCCGCTCATCGGCCCGACCCCTCGCGGAAGAACTGGCCCACGGCCCAGTCGTCGCGCCCCTCGGCCTGGAGTTCAGGCCCGAGCGCGTCGGGGGCCACTGGCCGCACCCGCTGCGGCTCACCCCCAGCGTCGTCCCACAGGTGTGCCACACCGGTACGGGCACGCCAATTCGAGCGGAAGAGGGGGTCGCGCTGACCCGAGAGCCGGCGCTCGGGAACGGCGAACGTGAACCAGCAGGTCTCGGCCCAGAAGGGATCGTCGCTCGTGGGCGGATGAAAGCGATCGTCCGCGTGCATGGCACTCCTCCGTACGGAGCCCGCATGATCCTATAATGCGGCGCCACCCGCCCACCCGCTGGAGGAACCATGATCGACCTCTACACCGCCCCCACCCCGAACGGCTGGAAGGCGTCCGTGACGCTCGAGGAGCTCGGGCTCCCCTACGAGACCCACCCGATCAACATGCTGGAAAACGAGCAGAAGGAGCCCTGGTTCCTGAAGATCAACCCGAACGGCCGCATCCCCGCCATCGTGGACGACGGACTCCCGGTCTTCGAATCCGGCGCGATCATGATCCACCTGGCCGAGAAGACCGGGCGGCTCTTGCCCGCGGAGCCCGCGGCGCGGGCCCGGGTGATGTCGTGGCTCATGTTCCAGATGGGTGGCGTGGGTCCGATGATGGGCCAGGCCAATGTCTTCTTCCGCTACTTCCCCGAGAAGCTGCCGTCCGCGATCCAGCGCTACCAGCACGAGGGGCGCCGGCTCTTCGAAGTCCTCGACGGGCACCTGGCCGAAAACGAGTGGCTCGCCGGCGAGTTCTCGATCGCCGACATCGCCAACTGGTGCTGGGTGCGCACGCACAAATGGTCGGGCATCGACGTCGAGGGGCTCGACCACATCCAGCGCTGGCGCGGGCAGTGCGAGGAGCGCCCGGGCTGCCGGCGCGGTCTCGAGGTGCCGGTGAAGATGCCGAACCTGGGCGAGAACGAAAAAGACGCGGAGCAGTTCGCGAAAAACGCCCAGAAGATCCTGCAGCGCTAGGGCCGGGCGCGCTCCCACGCGTCGGCGTGCACGCACCACCGGGCGCGCTCCCACGCGTCGGCGTGCACGCACCACCGGGCGCGCTCCCACGCGTCGGCGTGCACGCACCACCGGGCGCGCTCCCACGCG
>PBYF01000098.1 GCA_002729515.1 Deltaproteobacteria bacterium | reverse complement strand
GCAGCCTTCGACCCGGCAGTCCCAGTGGGAGAGGACGGCTACCCGGTGGCGGTCGCCACGTCCTTCCCGATGGCAGCCTTCGACCCGGCAGCGCGTGGCTCATCGTTCGCCGAGCCAGTCGAGCGGGACGCCATCCCGGACGACGAAGACCACGGGGCCTCTCCCGTAGAGCGGCAGCCGGTGCGCCATCCAGCTGTGTGGCGCCTCGCGTGCGTACCAGAACGAGAGCTTCGGCAGGAATGCCGGCGCGATGAAGTTTGCCAGGCCCAGGTCCGGGCCGTAGCGCACTTCGACCAAGTGTGGCTTTGCGCCGTCGCGTGACTCCGGTGCCAGTACGGCGTCGAAGTCGACCACCCGCATCCCGAGACCGCAGAGGAAGATCTGGAAATCGAGCTTTTCCCGCTCTTTTCGCACCAGGGGCAGGAAGAGGAAACTGAGTGTCATGTTGGCGACGCGGTCGTTCTCGGGCAGCGCGATCTCTCCGCTCTTCTTCAGCTCCGGTGTGTAGCAGCGTGCCATGCGCTCGCGGTGATTGATCTCGAGCCTGCCGAGCGGCTGGCGCTCTTCGTCGAATGAGCGGGACTCCTGATGGACCGGGCGCAAGCTGCGGCCCGCGTCGACGGGCTCGAGCAAGGCGCTCACTACCGTTCGCGCCCCCTCCGCGAAGCCGCTGTCGGAACGCATGCGTACGTTTCCGTCGTCGAGGCGCTCGATCATCACGTGTGCTGCGCCGACTGCCACGCGGTTGGTGTCGAATGTGGTAGCGGAAAGGGTTCCGAGGGTCGCGGGCCACTCGAGCCGCAGGGCCGACTCGGCGTTGGCTGCGCCGCTCGCGGTGATGAAGAGTGACAGTCCCCACAAGAGGACGCGGCACCGGAGACGTGTGCGCATGCCGGAAAGCTACACCGCACCCGGCGAGTCGGCCGCGTTGCCCCGCGATTCGAGGATCTGATACGCTGCCAGAGCCACTCCTCTGTTGCGCTCCCCTTCCCGGTCGGCAAAGGGTTCGGGTCATGAACTTCGGCTTCGCGGAGGAGCAGGAGTTCCTGCAGAAAAACCGCGCGGTGCAGCGGCGACGGCTGAGCGATCACCGGGCGCAAGCTCTTCGTTCCCGATGCCCAAGCCGCGGATCTCGTTGTCCTGGTGGCGCGCACGGGTGGCGCGGGCGTCGGTCTCTTCGCGCTGCCCATCGACGCGCCGGGACTCTCCGTGAAGCCGATGCGGTCGATGGACCTGCTGCGTCCGCTCTCGAGCCTCAGCTTCGACAGGGTGGCGGTCGGATCCGATGCGCTGCTCGGCGTCGCAGAAGCTGCGTGGCCGAACATCGATTGGGTGCGGGTCATGATCTGTACCGAATTGGTGGGCGGTGCCGAGAAATGCCTGGAGGACTCGGTGGCTTGCGCGAAGGAGCGCGTGGCACGCCTTCTGGATCTCTAGCGCTAGACTCACGTTCTCGTGAGCGATCCTTCGGTTCGGCCCGGTCCGGCACGCGAGCCTTGGAGTGAGCGGGTCGTCGACGCGGCGTGCTTCGTATTCGCCCTGTGGACGTTGTGTTGCCACGCCGGGGTCGCCATCGGCGGCTCGCTGTGGCTGGCGCTCGGGGTATTCGCCGCCGCCGGAACGGGTGTGCTCTTCTGGCTCTGGCGCCCGCGCGCCGGAACGTCCACTGCGGCTTGGCCCCCGGCTGAACCCGCCGCGCTGACCGGGGCCGCAGTGGCACCGGGGCTCGTTCTGCGGGTCGGAGGCGCGGCGCTCGGAGTCGCCGGTGCCTGGCTTCTGCGCGGCAACCCGGTCGCCCTCTGGTGGCTGGGCCTCGTGCTGCTCGGCGTCGCCAGCGTATTCTTCGTGCTGCGCGAGCGGCTTCGCGAAGAGGCTCCTGTTCGCAGCGGCCGGCTCGAAGCCGCGCTCTGGCTGATGGGGATTGCGCTCGTCGGGGTCGCGCTGGTGGCCCACCGCGTCGATCTCGATGACAGCTTCTACCTGAACCTCGCCGTGGCCAGCGCGGATGCACCGGGAGAGCCCCTGCTGGCCGGTGACACCCTGCACGGTGTTCCCGGATTACCCCTGCACCATCCGGTGTACGCGGTCCACAGCTGGGAACTCTGGAACGCCGCGCTCTCCCTGCTCACCGGCATCCCGGTGACGGCGACTTTCCACCTGCTCTCGGCCGCCATCGCGGCGCTGCTGGTGCCACTGGCGTGGGCCCGACTCTTCCGTCGGCTCGCGCCGCGCCACTGGCTCTGGGCGGTTGTGGCGGTCCTGTGGGTGCTGCTGGTTGCCGGTGATGTCCACCGCTGGTACGGAAACTTCGCCTTCGTTCGCATCTGGCAGGGCAAGTCGGTCTTTCTGAGCGTGCTTCTCCCGGTGATCTGGTCCGCAGCTCTGGACTTTGCCCGGCGTCCGTCGCGGCGGGCGTTCTGGCTGCTCGCTGCGGCCCAGGTCGCCGCTGTGGGTTGCACGTCGACTGCTCTCTGGGCCGGACCGGCCGCGGCGCTCTCGGCCGCCGCGTGTGCCGTGCCGCTGTCGCCGCGTGCCTGGCGTAGGATTGGAGCCGTCGCGCTCACCTCGGCCTACGTCCTGTTGCTCGGACTTGGCCTCCAGCACGCGGTCGTCGAGGAACGGGAAATGTCTGTTTCGGCGCAGGCCGACCGGGCCTCGACCGAACAGGCGGAACGCAAGCGGGCGACCGCCGAACGGCGTCACGTCCCTGGCGCCCAGCTGACCCTCTCTTTGGACCGGGTCACGGGCACGGGGCTCATGCAGACGGTCTGTGTTGCGGCGGTGCTCGGGGCGTGGGCCCTGATTCCGCCGGGCCTCGGCCGCCGATTCGCCTGTGGTGTTCCGCTGGCGGTGTGGAGTGTGCTCCTCAACCCCTACTTCTCGTACGAGTTGGCGCGCTTCGTGATCGGAGGCTCGAGTTGGCGCGCGCTGTGGGTGCTTCCGATTCCGGCGCTCCTGGCGCTGGTGCTGACGGCGCCTCTTCAGCTCTCGCTTCGCCGCAGCGTGGCGGTGCCGCTCGCAGTGGCCGCGTTCCTGGGCTTCGCCTTCGTGCCGGCGTACTCCGCGCTGAGCCGGGACAACGGAGTGCGGCTGGGGCGCCCCGGGCCGAAGGTGCCCATCGAGAACCACGCGATTGCCCGGCATTTTGCGGCACGTGTACCGCCCGGCTCGGTGGTGGTGGCACCGCGCAGGTTCTCCGTCTGGCTCCCCACCTTTCACGATCGCCTCTTTCCGCTGATCGGGCGCGATGCCTACCTGATCCGGTTCCAACGGCAGCTGGGCGGGCAGAACCTCGCCCTGCGCGCACTGATGACTGATTTCGTGTCCGGGCGGAGCGAGGAGCCGGACGCTGCGCGTCACTTTGCGCTGGGCCTCCGGCGTTTCGGTGTCGCTGGGGTCCTCGTCTCGGTGCGGCCCGAGACGGCGGCTGTGCGCCGGGTGCTGCGCGAATTTGGTTTCGAGCGCGTGGCGGGAACCAAGTACGAGATCTGGCTGAGCCGCTGACCGGCGCCGGGGCAGCCGATATACTGGCTGTGATGGTCAGTTCGGCGCCGCCGGCGGACTCCGCCTCCGAAGAGGTGGCGCGTTCGGCATACCTGATCGTGTTCGTTCCAGCTCTTGACGAGGAGCGCACCGTCGGGTCCGTGGTCCGGGGCGTGCCCCAGAGCATTCCGGGTGTCGGGCTCATCGAAGTGGTCGTCGTGGACGACGGCAGCAGCGATGCCACGGCGGAGCGGGCGGCCGAGGCCGGGGCCCTCGTGATCCGGCACCCCACCTCGCAGGGGGTAGGGGCGGCCTTTCACTCGGCCCTGGCGCACGGCATCGACCGGGGGGCGGATCTTATCCTGAGCATCGATGCCGATGGCCAGTTCGATCCGGCCGACATCCCCAAGCTCGTCGCCCCGGTGGTGGCGGGCGAAGCGGACCTGGCGACGGCGTCGCGCTTCGCGGATCCGGCGCTGGTGCCCGAGATGCCCTGGGCGAAACGCTGGGGTAACCGCGTGATGAGCCGGCTCATCTCGCGGCTGGCCGGCCAGACCCTCTACGACGTCTCCTGTGGGATGCGTTGCTACAGCAGGCGCGCCGCACTCCAGTTACACCTGCTGGGTCGCTTCACCTACACGCAGGAGGTGGTGCTGAACCTCGCGTTCAAGGGTATGCGCATCGTCGAGGTGCCGATCCGCGTGCGCGGGGAGCGCGAATTCGGTGCCAGTCGCGTGGCGGGAAACCTGTGGCAATACGCGTGGCGAACGGTTCGTATCATCTTGCGCTCGTATCGCGACTACTACCCGCTGCGATTCTTCGGTGGCATCGCGCTGGCACTGCTCGTCCCCGCGGTCCTCCTCGCCGCGTTCCTGCTTTTCCACTACCTGGCAACCGGCGCGTTCTCGCCGCAAAAATGGGCCGGGTTTACGGCGCTGGGACTCGGTGTGATTGCGCTCCTGGTTCTGCACGTGGGCTTGATCGGCGACATGCTGGGCCGGCACCGCATCTACCTCGAAGAACTCCTCTACCGGCAGCGAAGTGATATCCGCCAAGAGCGCAACGGCGGGCGCCGGGAGCGGGATTTCGACTGAAGTCCCCACGCCGGCATGCGGATCCTGCTGACCGCGAGCACCTTTCCGCTGCGCCCCGGAGACGCCGTGCCGGGCTTCGTGCTCGGGCTCGCGCGGGCGTTGGCAGAGCGCGACGAGGTGACGGTGCTGGCCCCCGGCTCCCCGGGCACTGCCTCCGCCGAATGCTGGTCGGGGGTTCGCGTGCGCCGCTTCCCGTACTTCTGGCCGCGCCGGCTGGAGCGGGTGGCCTACGGGGACGGTATCGACGCCAACCTGCGCCGCTCGTGGCTAGCGCGGTTGGAACTGCCGGCGTTCCTGGCGGCCGAATCGCACGCCACCCGCACGGCCGCCGCCGAGATGCGCGCGGAACTCGTGAACTCGCATTGGCTCGTCCCCCAGGGCTTCACCGCCGCCCTGGCCCGGGGTGGCCGAGAGCGTTTCCGCCACGTGGTCACTCTGCACGGGGGAGATGCCCACCTGCTGGGAAAGTGGCCGTTCGCCGGAGCGCTGGCGCGCTTCGTGTCGAGCCGCACCGACGCCTTTCTCGCCGCCTCCGCTGCGGTGCGCGAACGCCTGGACGCCGTACTCCAAAGCCCGTCCGATGCGGTCGTGCAGCCCATGGGCGTAGACCTGGCCCGCTTCCGATCCGGCCCCGCGCTCGACGCCGCCGAAGAGGGGCTCGCCGGCGGATACGTCCTCTACGTCGGGCGTCTCCAGGAGATCAAGGGTGTCTCCGTCCTGCTGCGCGCCCTGGCCCGGGTTCGGGTGCGGCACCCGGCGCTCGGTCTGCTGGTGGTGGGCTATGGGGAGCGCGAGGCGGCGCTGCGCGACGAGACGCGGCAGCTCGGACTCGAGGCAGCGGTGCGTTTCGGCGGCGCCCGCGGGCCCGACGACGTGGCGCGTGCGCTGCGGGGCTGCCGGGCCTGCGCCGTGCCGTCGCTGCAGCTCGCCGACGGACGGGTCGAGGGAATGCCGACGGTCGTGGCCGAGGCGCTGGCCGCCGGCGCGCGGCTCGTGGCGACGGCTACGGGAGGGATTCCCGAGGTGGTGAGCGACGGAGAAAACGGCTGGTTGTGTCCGCCGGGCGATCCCGAGGCGCTGGCCGCCGCACTGCTGCGCGCTCTCGATGCGCCGGACGCGGCCGCGGTGGCGGCCCGGGGCGGCGAAGCGGCAGATCGATTCGACTGGACCCGGGTGGCGCAGCGCTACCGAGAAGTCTTCGAGCGCGTCACTCGGGAAGCGGGCGGCTGACCGCGACGAGCAGGTCTTCGAGGGTCTTCGTCGCGGCGGGAGCCGCGTAGCGCGCCCGGGCCCGCTCCCGCCCGGCGGCGCCCATGGCGCGGCGGGACGCCGTGTCGGCGAGGAGTGCGCCGAGGGCCGTCGCGAGTGCGGCACTGTCGCCGGGTGGGACGAGCAGCCCCGTCTCGCCAGTTGCGATCACCTCGGCGGGACCGGTGGGACAGTCGGTCGCGACGGCCGCTAGGCCGAGTCCCTGGGCCTCGATGAGCGCGTTGGGGAGGCCCTCCATGTCGCTGGTGAGGGCGAAGGCGTCGGCGCTCGCCATCCACGCCCAGGGGTTTTCGACGAAGCCGCAGAGGCGGACGCGTTTTTCGAGCCCCAGCTCCCGGGCCTGTGTCTCGAGCCGCGGTCGCTCTCTCCCCTCGCCGCAAATCACCACTTCCAGGTCGACGCTACCGGAGAGATGTGCCGCCGCCTCGAGCAGCAGGTCGAAGCGCTTCTCGGGGACCAGGCGCCCGGCGGCCAGCACCCGGTGGCGGCCGGGTGGCCGGGAGGGTACGGGCTCGGCCGCCAGGGCGTCGATGCGGTCGAAGTCCGTGGCATTGGGCAGGTACGTCACCGCGCCCGCTTGCGGGTAGACGCGCTCCGTCAGCTCGGCGAGCGCCTCGGCGTTCGCGACCACGCGATCGGCCCGGGCGTAGAAGTGTCGCATCGCCGGGCGCAGCCAGCCCGGATCCGTCAGGGCGGGGGGCGACGAGACCCTTGCAATCCAGCCGGGTCGGTGCCGCGCAACGGCGAGGGCGCAGCCGGTGATCCAGTTCGGATGGGCAAAGGCGCTCATCACGGCATGGGGACGCAGCGCATCGACGAGTCGCGCAAGTCGCACGATGGCGGCGGGAATCTGCCAGGCGTGCTGCTTGCCCAGCGTGGCGACGGCGACTCCCTCCGGGGCCGGGTCGGCCGGGTGACGGTGCAGCAACGCCAGGTGGGGTGTGAAGCGAGCCTGGTCCAGGTGCTGGAGTACCGTGGCGACGAAGCGCTCGGCGCCACCGACGGAGAGCGCCGTCGAGACGAAGAGCACCCGCCTCCGGTCGTCGCTCGGCATGGGGCGGGAAAAGCCTAGCAGGGAACGGGGGACTCGACGCATGGGGAACGGCCGCGCACTCTAGAACCACGATGTCCCCGGATACGACTCAGCACCCGCGCTGGCACGCGATCGATCACCTGAAGGCCGCTGCCATCGTCGCCGTCGTCGTCACGCATTCCGGTCCCGACACCGTGGCGCCCACCGGGGACGCCCTTACGTGGAATCTCACGAAGACCTGGACCGTATTCCAGGTCCCAGCATTTCTCTTTGCCTCGGGGTTCCTGTACGCGCGGCGTTCCGGCGGGCGGGATGTCGTTCTCGTGCGGCTGGTCCGGGTCATCTTGCCCTACCTGGTCGCCAGTGGGGTCGTGCAGCTGGTGGGCGCCAGCGGCGCCCGGACGCCGGGTGAGGTGATCCAGCAAGTCCTGACGGCGTCCTCCCTGGGGATCTACTACTACGTTTCCCTCATCTGTGGCTGCATCGTGCTTTCGTGGCCGCTGGCTCGGCTTTCGCGCTCTGGAGTCCTCGTGGTGTGGGTCGCCTACGCCGCCTACTCGGTGGCTGCGTTCGTCCGTCCGGAGCTTCGCACCGCCAGAGACTGGTTCTGGATGATTCGTGACCCGCTCTCATTGTTTGCATTCGGTTTCTTCCTCTCCGGCTGGGCCGCACGGTGTTGGCTGCCGGAACTGTCGAGCCTGAGACGGCGGGCTCCGGCCGCCGTACTGACCGCAGCGGTATGCGTCACGGCCTTCGGTCTGGCGCTCAACGCCCAGCTCTTGCCCTTCTCGTGGGGGTGGTTCGATCGTGCGATCTACACGCACGGCGTGGTGGCGCTGTTCGCGCTGTTGTTGGCCGGGCGCCCGGCCGGTCCCTGTGTGCGCTTTCTCGCCGACACGACGCTCGCGTTGTACCTGTATCACCTGCTCTTCGTGTTGGCGGTCCGTCCGTTCTTGGCCGGGGCGCCGGCATTGGTCGCAATCGGGGGTCAGGTGTGCGCCGGTCTGGCCGGCGCGGTGGGGTTCGTGTGGCTGGCGCGCTGGCTTCTGGGAACCGAGCGCGCACGTCGCTGGCTCGGGGGTTAGTGCTTCGACAGGAGGTAGGCGGCGAGGTCCCGGCGCCCGGCCTCCGGCTGCTCGACGGCGGGCATGGGGGGCGTAGGTGCCGCCAGGAATGCGGCCAGTGTCTGCTCGTCGTAGCGCGCAGCCACTGCGTCGAGTGAAATGACGACGGCGCCCGGAGCATCTGCGGCCGGCTCGTGGCAGCCGGCACACGCCAGCGCCTCGTAGAGGGTCTCGCCCCGGGACGGGTCACCGAGGGCCGGGGCGGCCGGGCCGCCGGCGTTCGTGCGTGCGGCGGTGCTTGGGGTCGCTCGAGCCCCGCCTTCCGGGAACACCCGGTAGACCGCACCCGCGTAGTCGTCCGATACGTAGAAGCTTCCTTCGGGTCCCTCGGCGACGTCGACTGGGCGTCCCATCACGTCTTCGTCCAGGAGGAAGCCGGTCAGGAAGTCGCGTTCCTCGATTCCTGTTGGCGTCCAGTGGAGCGACACGACCTTGTAGCCGTCCTTTTGCGTTCGGTTCCAGGAACCGTGCAGCGACACGAGCGCCGCGCCTCGGAATGCGGCGGGCGCGCGGTCGCCGCGCACGAAGGTGATGCCGAGCGGTGCGTTGTGGGCGCGGAAGCCGTGGTCCGGGGGGTGCGCCCGGGCGATGCGATCCTCTTCTCCCGCACCCAGGTCGGGGTCTGGGACGTTGTCTCCGTAGGCGTACGGCCAGCCGTAGAAGCCACCCTCCACGATTCGGTTCAACTCGCAGGGGGGGAGGTCGTCGCCCAGCAGATCGCGCCCATTGTCGGTGGCGAAGAGCTCCCCTGTGTCCGGGCGCCAATCGAAGCCGACCGCATTGCGAAGCCCGGTGGCGTAGAGTTGCTCACTCGACCCGTCCGGCCGGTAGCGCACGATCGCGGCGCGCCGCGGATCCTCTTCGATGCACACATTGCAGCTCGACCCGATCGAGGCGTAGAGCCAGCCGTCCGGCCCGAAGCGCAGGGTTCGGGTCCAGTGGTTGCCACCCCGGGGAATGCCCTGCACGACCCGCTCGATTTCGCCCCGGGTCTCGCGGAGGGTGGGGTCGAATTGCACCCGGGCGATCGCGCCGGCTTCGGCCACGTAGAGCCAGCCGTCCCGGAGGTCCATCCCATGGGGCCGGTCGAGTCCCTCGAGCAGCGTGCGCCGTCCGTCGGGCCGCCCGTCGCCATCCGCGTCGCGCTCGAGCAGCTCGATCCGGTCCGAGCGCGGGAGGCTCACGAGCAGGTCCCCGGTGGGGGTGACGCGCAGCATCCGCGCGAAGGGGAGGTCGTCGGCGTAGAGCTCCACATCCAGGCCCTCAGGGACCCGGAGACGCGTTCTCACGGTCTCGGCCGCTGGCGCTTCGGTGCCGCTGCCAAAGAGCAGGTGTGCCACCGGGGCGTTGAAGGCGAAGCGCTCGGGCAGGAGGCTGCACGCGGCCCAGGCAGCGACACAGACGACGGTGACCAGGGCGAGGATTCGCATGGGGGATCACAGAAAGGGGTATCCAGCCCGGCTGCCTCTCGCCACCCCCGCCCGAGGCCCCGGCACCGGATTTCCATGGGGGGGTTGAGACGGGAGCGCCGCTGGCGTACACGTATGCGCCGCGCTTGAAGGAGCACGTTGCATGGGACGGCGGATTCGCAAGGGCGATCTGGTCCAGGTCGTTTCTGGAGCCGACAAGGGCAAGCAGGGTCGTGTGCTCGCGGTGAACCGCGAGGCCGGCAAGCTGCGTGTCGAGAAGGTGCGTCTCCAGAAGCGGCACCTCAAGCCGGGTCGCCGCGGGGCACGAACCGGTGGCATCATCGAGCAGGAGGGCTACATCGATGCCTCCAATGTGATGCTCGTCGATTCTGAAGGCGGCGCCCCGAGTCGGGTGCGGGTGCGGCGCGACGGCGACCGGATCGTTCGCGTATTCACCCGGAGCGGTACCGACGTGCCCGAGCCGGTATCGGGTTGAGGTAGCGATCGGCGTGGCAAAAAAGGGCAAACGCGAAAAGATCAAGCTCGAGTCGTCGGCCGGGACGGGCCATTTCTACACGACGGTGAAGAACAAGCAGAACACGCCCAATAAGATCGAACTGAAGAAGTACGATCCGGTGGTGCGCAAGCACGTGGTCTACAAGGAGAAGAAGCTCAAATAGGCTGCGCTTCTTTTCCACACCGCGTGGCCGTGCCGCGCGAGAGGGAAAGGCTGGAAGTTTCGATGACCTGGGTGATTACACGACTCTGCCGGGATTGTGTCGATCAGTCGTGCGTCGAGGTGTGCCCCGTCGACTGCATCTACGAGTACACGGGGAGTGACACCGATACCTTCCCCAACCAGCTCTTCATCGATCCCGAAGAGTGCATCAACTGCGGCGTGTGCGAGCCCGAGTGCCCGTGGGAGGCGATCTTCGAGGATGAGCAGGTGCCGGAGCTGTTTGTGAAGGACACGGCGGTCAACGCCGGGCTGCTCGACAGCAAGGACGACTTCCAGGTGCCCAGTGTCGAGGAGAAGGCGAAACCGACTCCCGAGCAGGTCGAAGAGAACAAGCAGAAGTGGGGCTACTCGGGGTAGCTACGCATTCCCGGTCGCGTCGAACGCCGCGGCCATCGCCTGGACAGGTGCCTTCTTTCCGGTCCACAATTCGAATTGTTCCGCCGCCTGGTAGACGAGCATCCAACGGCCGGTGACGGTGCGCGCGCCGCGTGCCTCGGCGTCGCGGAGAAACCGGGTGCGCTCCGGCTCGTAGACCGCATCCATTACGACCGCCTCGGGTGCGATCGCCTCCGCCGGCACCGGGGAAGCGTCGTCGTGCAGGCCGACAGACGTCGTGTTGACCAGCACGTCGTGAGGCGTTTCGCCCAGGGCCGTGAGCGGCCCCCCCGCAACCGCCCCCAGTTCGGCCGCCAGGGCTTGCGCCCGTTCCGGGGTGCGGTTGAGCACGGTCACCTGCGCACCGCGCTCGCGCAGCCCGTGCACCATGGCTCGGGCGGTTCCCCCAGCCCCGAGCACGACAGCCCGCGCTGCGTCGAGTGCGGTTTCCCGCTCGAGCGCCCGCACGGCGCCGCTCCAGTCCGTATTCGATCCCTCGAGTCTCCCTTCGCGCAGCGTGACCGTGTTGACGGCACCGATGCGCCGCGCCACCGGGTCGATGACATCGAGGTGGTGCATCACGGCTTCCTTGTGCGGCAGCGAAACCGCGAGCTGGCGCATCCCCAGGGCGCGCGCGCCGGCGATCGCGGCGGATAGGGATTCCGGCGGAACGTCGAAGGCCAAATAGGTTGCGTCGATGCCCGCCGCGCGGAAGGCGGCGCCGTGCATCGCCGGCGAGCGCGTGTGGCTGGCCGGGTGCAGGACGATGCCGCACAGCGCAGTCGTTGCCCTCGTGGTCGGAGTTCGTGACACGGCGTCCTCCTCGGCGCGGGCTATGCTAGCGCCGCCAGACCGGAGGAGGTCCCAGGTGTCGAGTCCCCGGGTTGCGATCATCATGGGCAGCAAGAACGACTGGGGCGTCATGAAGGCCGCCGAGGAGACTCTTGCGAAGCTCGGGATTGCCAGCGATGCCCGGGTCATCTCTGCCCACCGGACGCCCGATCGTCTCACGCGGTACCTGTCCGAAGCGGAGCAGAGCGGAATCGAGGTAGTGATTGCGGGCGCCGGCGCCGCCGCTCACCTGGCTGGGGTGACGGCCGCCCACACCGTGTTGCCCGTGCTCGGTGTTCCCATCGACAGCTCGGCGCTCCAGGGCCTGGATGCCCTGCTCGCCACGGTACAGATGCCCGGCGGCATTCCGGTCGCGACGTTCGCCATCGGCAAGGCCGGCGCCAAGAATGCCGCGCTCTTCGCCGTCGCGATCCTGGCGGGCCGGGACCCGGCGGTGCGCAAGCGCCTCGAGGAGTTTCGCGAGGCCCAGTCTGCTGCCGTTCCGGAGCGCCCCTACTAGCTGCTGCCGTTCCGGAGCGCCCCTACTAGCTGCTGCCGTTCCGGAGCGCCCCTACTAGCTGCTGCCGTTC
>PBYF01000097.1 GCA_002729515.1 Deltaproteobacteria bacterium | reverse complement strand
GGATTGCTGCTCTAGAGCATGACCAGGTGCATGGCGGGATTGCTGCTCTAGAGCATGACCGGGTGCATGGCGGGATTGCTGCTCTAGAGCATGACCAGGTGCATGGCGGGATTGCTGCTCTAGAGCATGACCGGGTGCATGGCGGGATTGCTGCTCTAGAGCACACCGCGCTCCGCGAGTTCCGAGCGAAGCGCCGCGACCGACTCGAAGCGAAGCCCCTGGAGTCCGGCCCGCCGCGCGCCCTCGACGTTGCGTTCCATGTCGTCGACAAAAAGGGTGGTCGACGCCTCCAGGCCGTGGGTTTCGAGCAGGTGCCGAAAGATGGCGGCGTCCGGCTTCACCAACCCCACTTCGCCGGACAACACGATGCCCTCGAAGCATTCCCAGAAGTCGAAACGCGCCCGGGCCCGCGGCCAGGTCTCGGCCGACGAGTTCGAAAGCGCGTAGACCGGGGTGCGTGCCCCGGCGAGTTCGCGCAGCAGTTCCGGTGCGCCTTCGATGGGCCCGGCGAGCATCTCGTCCCAGCGGTCCCAGAACGCGGCAATCGAGTCCCGGTGTTCGGGATGCTGCGCCTGGAGTTCCGCGATCGCCGCAGAAAAGGGGCGTCCCGCGTCCAACGCCTCATTCCAGGCGGCGGTGCAGACGTTGGCGAGGAAGTGCTCCATGGCTGCCTCGTCGCCGGTGAAGAGCTTGCGGTAGAGATGACGCGGGTTCCAGTCCACGACCACCCCACCCAGATCGAGCACGAGAGTCCGGACCGGGGGTGCGGTCAATGCGGGGGCCCGGCGCAACGGCGCAGGGCCTCGATACGGTCTCGCAGCGCTGCGGATAACTCCGAGTCGGGAGTGAGCTCGAGCACCCGTTCGAGATCTGCGGCGGCGGCGGTGAAGCACGCGAGCTGTTCGTAGACGAGACCTCGGTCGCGCAGCTCCGCCGCGGCGTCGGGCGCGAGCAGCAGGATGCGGTCACAGCATGCGAGCGCGCGCACCCAGTCTCCGCTCCCGGCGTAGATCTGCTTCAGATTCGAGAGGAGGCGCGCCAGGATCTCCTTGCGCGTCGCAACCCGCAGGTGGAGTTCCGGCACGAGTTCGGCCTCCGGTCCGAGCACGCTGCGGAGCCGTTCGACGCAATCCTCGGGGCCGAGCAGCTGGCCGAAGAAGGCGTCGACGACGACCTCCGGCGATCCCTCGAGTTGCGCCAGGAAGTGTCCCGGGAAGCCGACGCCGCGCACCGACAGGCCGAGGCGCCCGGCCACCTCCATGTAGACGATCGAGAGCGTGATCGGCAGGCCGACTCGCCGGTCGAGCACTTCGTTGAGAAAGCTGTTGCGCGGGTCCTCGTAGTGCTCGCGGTTCCCGGTGAAACCCCGCGCGCGGAAGAGGTAGTCGTTGAGCGCGGAGATCCGCTCGACCGGCGTCGCGGAGGCCCCGACGAGCGGGGCCGCGTCGGTGGCCAGCACTTCGAGTTGCTCGAGATACACCGCGACGTCGAGGCCTTCGTACTCTTCGGCAGCCACCCAGAGCGCCGCTTCCGCCAGATCGACCTGCTCGTCGGGCCGCTGCGCCAGGGCGGCGAAGCGCTCGCGGGGGTCCTTCATCCGGAGGTCCGGCCGTCGACCTTCGGCCGCGCAGCGCGCTGCTGGAGGGCACGGCGCCGCGCGTGCAGCCGCGCGCCGTAGGCGATGAGCGTTCCAAGCACCAGGATGTAGGCGGCGACCACGTAGCCCATGAGAATCCTTTCGCGCGGGTGGGAGTTCGGCGTCGATCCGCCGGCCGGACCAGAGCGCCTCCCGCGGCAAACCTACCCCCGCGCATGCGTCGACGCACCTGCCACGCCATCCGCCCCCACAAACAGCTGCAGCGGTGAAAAACGGCCCGGTCCCGGCCGCAGGCGGCCACCCCCGCCGCCCTTCGCACTCTGGGAAGCCGACGCACCGGCACGCCCCTTGCTCAGGCCTGTGCACGGATCACCCCAGCAAACGGAGTCGATCATGCCTTCTCACCGTCCGGACCCTCTCGCGCGTTTCCGCCTTCTCGTTCTCTCCGCGCTGCTCGCTTTCGCCGCGGGCTGCGGCGGGGGCGATGCCAGCCTCTTTCCCGAGCCCGGCCTGCCGCGCTACCAGCTTGCGGCGGCGATTCCCGTACCCGGCGGCATCGTGAACGCGGCCGGCGGAAACCTGCTGGTGCCGCGCGTCGATCTCTCGATCGAGACGCGGCTGGGGAGACGCGAGGTCGGCGCCGTCTACAACTCGGCAAACGACATGTGGCGCTGGAGCTTCGACATCTACTACAACGGCAGCACCCTGATCGACGCCAGCGGCGCTGAGTACCAAACCTCGGGGAGCCTCAACGGAACCCTGATCAGCGGCAGCGTCTGGATCAAGCTCGACAACACGCGCATCCGCTCGCTGGGCGGACTCGTCCATGAGTTCGGCGCCGGGGGAAAACTCACCGCCATCCATTGGGAAAGCGGCGACTACCCGCGGCTCGAATACACCTCGCAGTGGGTCGCTGGGGCACTGCGCCCCGCCCACGTGCGCCAGTGCCGCGCCGTCGGCGAGTGCGAGGACGTCTACGACGTGACCTACGACAGCGCCGGACGGGTCATCGAGATCCAGGACCGGGCGGGACGCCGGGCGCTTTTTGCCTACGACGGTCTGGGGAATCTGATCCAGGCGCGCGATCCGCTCGACATGGCTCGCGGCTGGGACGGCTTCCGCTACGAGTACGGCTGGAGCCGGCTTCTCGCCATCACGAACTCGGAGGGCGAACGCATCGAGTTCGATACCACCACCGTGCTGGGAAGCGTCCGCGCCGTGCGTCACATCGGAACTCCCAATCGCGTCCACCTCTTCACCTACGACTACGTCGGTGCGTGGCATCCTCCCAACAAACCCGTCCAGACCACACGCCACCGCGACCCCAACGGCAACCGGACCGTGCACCGCATGGACAGGTACCGCCGATCCCACCAGATCGACCTTCCGTCCGGGGACACGATCGAGCGCAGTTGGAACGGCTTCGACATCGAGAGGCTCGTGGCAGCAAACGGGAGCAAGACGCGCTGGACCTTCGTGTCCGAAGACGAGGTCCTGCGCCACGACCCCAGCGGAAACGAGGTGCGCGTGAACTTCCGCATGACGGGGGGCGAGAACCGCGCGAACCCCTTCGCGCGCCCGATCGACCGTATCGAAGACGACCTCGGCCAGGTGGAAGCCCGCGGCTACGAAGACGGGCGCCTCGTCTGGATCGAAAACGGCGCGGGAGAGCGCACCCACATCAGCTACGACGCGGACAACCAGATCACCTCGGTCGCGCTTCCCGACGGGGCCGCGCTCACCTTCGCGGACTACGGGGAACACGGCCAGCCCGAAATGCTGACCGCCGGCGGCGAAACCGAAACCCGGGTCTACGACGCGGTGGGAAACCTGGTGTCTGCCGCCGGTTTCGACACCCTCGACCTGCGCCCCGGCGGCGAAGTCGCGCGCGTCTACGACGCTGACCGGAACCTGGCCGAAATCGTGCTCGCCGACGCACCCTTCGACGAAACCCCGGCGCAGCAGTCGATCACCATCGACTACCGCAGCGACGGCCAGCCCGTGCGCATTACCCGGCCCCACGGCGGCGACCACGAATTCGACTACGACGCCCAGGGAAGCCAGATCGAGCGCCGCGAACGGGTCGACGGCGCCTGGCAGGCGACGCTCTTCGAAGTCGACGGGCTCGGGCGGCGCACCGCCGAGATCCTGCCGAACGGAATGCGCCGCGAGATCGCGTACGACCCGGACGGCCGGATCGCGGCGCAACGCGCGTGGCGCGACAACACCCTCGAAGCCGAGGCGATCTTCGGCTGGGCCGGCGGGCAGCTCGTCTCCGTCGAAGACGCGGCCTACGCTGCGGCCGAAACCTTCAGCTACGACACCGCGGGAAACCTGGCGTCGATCCACTTTCCGGGCGGCGAACGCCTCGACGTGGAATACGACCTGCGCGGACGCCGCACGGGAGAGACCTACGTGCTGCCGGGCAGCAGCGTGCTGCGCAGCCTGGGCTTTCGCTACGACGCCGCCGGCCGGCCCAGCGCGATTGAAGACGGCGGCGACACGCTGCTGGACCGGAGCTTCGTCGACGGGCAACTCGAGCAGATCGCCTACGGCAACGGACTCGTCCGCAACTTCGGCTATGACGCCGCGACGGGCCTGCTCGAGGCCACGACGCTCGATCACCCGGTCTACGGCCCCATCGAAATCAGCAGCGTGAGCCGGGGCCTGCTGATCGCGCCGCCCGCCCTGGAACTCGTCGCGACCACCGTGACCGCGGGCCCGGCAGCCGCCGTTACCCGCGAAGAGCACCTGCTCGGCCCCGCGGCCGGCACCTCGGCCGACGAGGGCAAGCGCCTGCTCGGCTGGAGCGATGGAGAAACGATCCGCGACTTCGCCTACGACGCGCTCAGCAACGTCACCGAAAGCGAGAACGGCGACCTCAGCCACGTCTACAACGCCGAGCGCAACCGGCTGCTGCGCATCGACGACGCGGCGACGGACGAAAGCGTGGTGGCCTACACGTACGATGCCGCCGGCTACGCCACCACGCGTGCCGGCGCAAGCGTGGCGTGGACCGCCCAGGGGCATGTCGCTGCGTTCGGGGCGGACCAATTCGAATGGGACGCCCAGAACCGGCCCACCCGGCGCGTCGTCGGGGGCGTCGAGCGCCACTTCTCGTTTGGCGGCCGCGTCGAGACCGACGCCGCGGGCACCCCCGTGCGCATGGACCTGCGCGAAGTCGTGCTCGAACTCGATACCGGCGCCACCCGCTACCGCCACACCGACTACCGGGGCAACGTGAAGCTCGTCTCCGATGACGCCGGCGACATCGTCGCCCACTACGCCTACGCCGCCTACGGCGTCGAGACTCTGGTGGGAAGCGACGACGAAGCCGCCAGCTTCGCCGGCGGCCGCGGCCTCGGCGAGCTCGTGCTGCTCGGCTCCCGCCTCCACGACCCCCTCGCCGCCCGCTTCCTCTCCCCCGACCCCATCTTCCAGTTGCTGAGCCAGTTCACCTACACCGCCGGCAACCCGGTGACCTGGTGGGACCCGAGTGGGCTCGAGGCTACTCCCAGCAACCCTCCCGGATTCGGCAACGACGCACGTAGAGCATTGAACCAGTTCCTCGCTTTGTCACCGAGCCAGAAGACCGGCGTGGCGATTTTGGCCTCGGGAGCCGTGTTGGCAACTGTGGCCGCCGGCCCCCAAGGATTGCTTCTTTACTTAGCCGGCACACTCTCGGGGTGGGGCTTGATCGAACTCACGAAAGAAGAGGAGAAGGCACAGAAAAAATGCAGCTGCTCGGACCTAGGAAACCCCTCGATTGGAGACGTGAGAAGCATCGGCGACATGGGAGGTAGGCCGTTTGGGTGGGACATCGTCTGGCGCAACCCATTTGGGTACATGTTGATTGAATCCTCAACCCCCATTGGTGGCGGCGGCTTTGGTGGTGGTCGCGGCGGCTTTGGTGGCGGCGGCGGTGGCTTTGGCGATGGCTTCGGCGGTGGCTTTGGCGGGGGCTTTGGCGGGGGCGGTTTCTAGCCCGCAGTTTCTCGCTAGATTGTTCAGATCACCGGGGAGAACCCATGGCAACAAGAACCCGTGCACCCCTGGACTCGGGATTGCTGAACGCACCTGGTGGTACGCTCTTCAAACAGCTCGCAGATGGGCGCTGGGCGTGCTTTTTCATGTTCGGCGGAAAGAAGGGACGCATTCTTCCATCGGAGGCGACCGGCCGGCTCATCGCACGGGTGTCCAGCGCCAGCCTGCTCCTCGGGTGGGTGGGGTTATTCGTCGTTGGCCCCTTAACAACTGATGCGGTCGCTTTCGGCGTCTTCGTCGCGCCGAGTCTGATCGCGGGGATCTGGCTGCGCCGACACTACGGGAGGCTCCCGAAGACGGACGAGACCCTGTCCCGGGCTGAGCACCTTTACCAGGCGCGAAGCTTCGCCTGGTTCGGGTTCGCCATGGCCATTCTCCTGTCCTTCAAGGCAGGAGTCTCTTATGCGGAGAACCATTACGAGATGGTTGGCAACGCCGTGATGCTCCTGGCAGCCGGGATCACAATCGCCGGAATCTCCTATTACCACCTGAACATGATCATCCGCGCCGCGCATCGCCGGGCTTCGAACCCTCCGGAGACGGCGTAGCTCGAGGCAGCACGCCACAGGGGAGAACCCATGGCAACAAGAACCCGTGCACCCCTGGACTCGGGATTGCTGAACGCACCTGGTGGTACGTTCTTCAAACAGCTCGCAGATGGGCGCTGGGCGTGCTTTTTCATGTTCGGCGGCCGCCCCGTGACCGACGAGATCCTTCCCGGGGCAGAAAGTGTCTACCAGGCGCACATCTTGGCGATGGGAACCGTCCTCGCCGGCACCTCGGGCTTCCAACTGAATCGCACCATCCGCGCAGCGCATCGCTGAGATCCGACCCGGGCGGCGGCGGTCGGGGGTGTACCGCTTTCTGCTAGATTCTCGCCTCCCTTGCGCCGAATCTTTCCGCTTGCCGCGCTGGTGGTGGCGCTCTTCGCCCCGGCGCCGGCCTTTCCGAAGCCGGCCGAGTTCGCCAGGGCGGCCGCCGAGCAGTGCGCGGCCGGGGAACTCGACGCGGCGGCGGCTTCGCTCCGGGCGCTGCTCTCCGCAGTCGAATCGAGCCTGGGGCCGAGCTCGGATACGGCGCAGGTGGTGCAGCTCAACCTCGCCCACGTCGAGCGCGCGCGCGGACGTGCGGCCGAAGCCGCGCAGCTCGAAAAGCTCCCCGCCAAAACCAGTGGCGGCAAGCCCGACCGGGCGCTGAAAAACGCCCTGCGCAAGCTGCGCGCGTGCGCAGCGGTCAAGAGCGCGGCAAAGACCCGGGCGCCCGAGATCCCGGTCCAGGACCGCGTCAACCTCGCCGACCACCAGTACAAGAAGGGCGAGTTCCGCAAGGCCCTCACCACGGCGGAAGAAGCGCTGGCGAGCGCGGGAGCCAAGGCGCGCCCGAGCGAGTTGATGAATCTCTACGAGACGCTCGCCCTGACCCGGAACCAGCTCGGACAGAGCGAGAAAGCCCTCGAGGCGTCCGAGGCGGCGGACCGCTATGCGGCGCGGGCCGGGAACGCCGAGGTGCGCATCAGCATGGCGCGGCTCGCCATGCAGCTCGGCGATCTCGAGCGCGCGAGCCGGCGCCTCGACGCAATCGCTGCGACCGCGAAGACGAACGCGGCCCGGGCGGAGCTCGAGGAGGCCCGCGGCGAGCTGTGGCTGCGGCTCGGGAGCCCCCGCGAAGCGATCACCCGCCTCGACCGTGCGCTCGACGCGCACCGGAAGGTCTTCGGAAAGAGCCACGTCTCGACAGCCGCCGTACTCCAGCTGCGCGGCGACGCCTACCGCGTGGCCGGAGACTTTCCCGCGGCCATGGCGTCCTACGAGGAATCCCGCCGGCTGCGGGTCCGGGCGCTCGGCGCCAGCCACGCGGACGCGGCGCGCACCACCAACGCAATCGGTGTGCTGCAGGCAGACCTCGGCGACTGGCGAACCGCGGACGCGAGCTTCGCGAAGGCGCTCGCCAAGCTCGAGCCGGCTCTCGGAAGCGGGAACGCCGAGGTGATCACGGTGCGCGCCAACCGCGCGCTGGCGCACTGGGGGGCAAAGCAGAGCGCCGCGGCGGCGGGCGAGTACGCACAGGTCATCGTCGACCTGAGTGCAGCGCTCGGCCCGGACCACCCCACCGTGGCGGCGGCGGTGCGAAACCACGCGGCCATGGAACTCGAGCTCGGCCGGGCGGCCCAGGCAGAGGCGCTGCTCCGGCAGGCGCTCGAGGCGCAGCAAAAGCGCCTCGGACCCAACCACCCGGCCCTCGCCCCCACCCGGCTCGCGCTCGCCCGCATCCAGGCGCGCGAGGGCAACCTCGACGCCGCCGCGGCCGAAACGGAGCGCGCCATCGCCGTGCTCGTCGCCGCCCGGGGACCCGACCACCCGGTCGTGGTCCGGGCGCGAACGCTGCTGGCCCGCATCGCGCTGGCCCAGGGGCGCAGCAAGCTCGCGTTCGAGCAAGCCCGGGCTGCCTCGGAGGCGCTCACCCGCTACACCCGGCGCACCTTCGGCGCGATCTCCGACCGCCAGCGCGCGCTTCTCGCGGAAGACGCACAGGAAGTCATCGGTGTGTTGCTCTCGGTGAATTCGGCGCCGGCGCGGGAAGTCTTCCTGGCGCTGCTGCCCCATCGCGACTCGGTGCTGCGCAGCAGCGTGGCGGCTCGCAGCAGCACGGGCTCCGGAAACCCCGAACTCGACGCCCTGCGTCGCCGCTACGTGGCGGCCGTTCTCGGCACCGGCCCAGGAGCCACCGAACGGGTCAAGAAACTCGAGACACAGATCGACGCGCTCGAGGCCCGCGCCGCCGCCGGGACAAATACCGCGGAGCGCGACGCGAACGCGCTGCTGCAACAGGCATGCAAACGCCTGCCCGACGACGCGGTGCTGGTGAAACTCACCGCCTACGACCACACCGGCCGCGGACCGCTCGAAGATCCCAAGCCGGCCTACGCCGCGCTCGTGGTGCACGGCGGGAGCTGCGCGGTCGAGCGCATCTCGCTGGGCGATGGGGCGGAGATCGCGCAGGCGGCCGAGAGCTTTGCGAAGAGCATGCGCGACCAGCGCTCCGACGACCGCGCCGCGCGCGACACCCTGGCGGCGGCGCTGCTCGCGCCGCTCGCCCCGGCGGTGGCGGATGCGAACCGCTGGCTGGTGATTCCCGACGGAGCCCTCTGGGGTGTGCCGATCGGTGTGCTGCCCGACCCGGGGACCAAGGGCAAGTATCTCTTCGAGCGCGTCACGATCGGCTACCTCACCTCGACCCACGAGCTGGCCGAAGCCCGCGCCGAGGGCCCGGTCGCTTCGGACACGCTGCGTTCGCTGCTCGTCGGCGCTCCCGAATTCGGCGGCGGTGCCGGCCCGGTCGTCCTCACCTCCTCGGGACCGTGCCAGATGACGCCCTTCGAGCCCCTCCCGGCCACGGCCCGGGAGATCGAGGACATCGAAGCGCTGGTGGGCGCGCCGGCGAAGCTGACGGGAACTCGGGTCACGAAGCCCGGCATCGAGGGCGCGCTCTCGCAAGACCCCTGGCTGGTGCACTTCGCGACCCACGCCTATTTCGCGGGAGCCGAAGGCTGCGCCGCGTCGGGTGCGGCGCGACTCGGACAACAGGAGCCCATCGCGCCGAACCCGCTGCTGCTCTCGGGCATCGTGCTGGCCAATGCCAACGCGCCGAGCCGGATCGGAAGCGAGGCGCAAGGCGGCATCCTCACCGCCTACGAGGTGGCCGACCTCGACCTCGACTCGACCGGCCTCGTCGTGCTGTCGGCTTGCGACACCGGAACCGGTCTGCAGCAACGCGGCCAGGAAGTGCAGGGCCTGCGCTGGGGCTTTCGCGCCGCCGGCGCCCGCGCGCTCGTCACCAGCCTGTGGCGCAGCAACGACGTCGCAACCCGGCGCCTGATGAAAGCCTTCTACGCCGCGCTGGTCGGGGACGAACTCCCGCCCGATATTTTCCGCGGAGCCGAAGCGCTGCGCCGGGCGCAACTCGCCCAGGTCGAAACCGAGCGCCGCTTCGGTCTGCAGCAGCCCGCCACCTGGGCGAACTTCATCTTCTCGGGCGTGCTCTAGTCGGCCCCGCCCCCGGCAACCGTCCAATCCGGAAAATCAGCCATCCAGCGGGGCGGAAAATCAGCCATCCAGCGGGGCGGAAAATCAGCCATCCAGCGGGGCGGAAAATCAGCCATCCAGCGG
>PBYF01000096.1 GCA_002729515.1 Deltaproteobacteria bacterium | reverse complement strand
CGCGGGCTCCACGGGCTGCTCCGCTTCACCCGCACCCGCGGGCTCCACGGGCTGCTCCGCTTCACCCGCACCCGCGGGCTCCACGGGCTGCTCCGCTTCGTCGGACGCTTCGGCCTCATCCGGCGACATGGAAGCCGCCGGCGGCGACGCGCCGCGGTACTGGGCGGGCGTATCCACCACCGGCCGTTCGAAGTTCGGACCGATCGCGCACCCACTCAGCAGCAGACCGAGCACACAGGCGATGAGACCACGCGTCGTCATGCGCCGTCCCCTGGCGCGGCCGGCGGGTCTTGCGCGGCCGGATCGCCGCGGTGCGTAAGCTTCTCGACGAGGGCAAACGTCGCGGGAACCAGGAAGATCGCGATGCACGTGGAGGCGAGCATGCCACCCATCACCGCGGTCCCCAGGATGCGCCGGGAAATCGCACCGGAACCGGTGGCGATGACGAGCGGAACCACGCCGAGAATGAAGGCGAAGGCCGTCATCAAGATCGGCCGCAGCCGGATGCGCGCCGCATCGAGAGCCGCCTGCACGATCGACTCGCCCTCGGCCAGCCGGGAGCGGGCGTACTCCACGATCAGGATGGCGTTTTTCGCCGAGAGTCCGATCAGCATCACCAGGCCGATCTGGAAGTAGAGATCGTTATCGAAGGAACGCGCCCAGACCCCGACGAAGGCACCCAGCACCGCCACGGGGGTTGTGAGCAGCACGCTCATGGGAAGCCCCCAGCTCTCGTACTGGGCGGCCAGGATCAGGAAGACCATCAGCAGCGAAAAGGCAAAGATCACCGTGGGCGAGATCCCCATGGCCGCCTTCTTCGCCTGGAAGGCCATGCCCATGTAGTCGTACCCCATGCCCTCGGGCATGGTTTCGGCAAATACTTCCTCGAGGGCCGCCATGGCCTGACCGCCGCTGTAGCCGGGAGCGGGTCCCACCATGAGCTGCGCGGCACCGTATTGGTTGAAACGGAGCGTGAATTCAGGACCGTAGATGCGCTCGGTGTCGACGAGCGTCGAGAGAGGCACCATACCGCCGTTGTTGTTGCGTACGTAGAACTGGCCGAGTTTCTCGGAATCCGTTCGGAAGGCCCCTTCGGCTTCGATGTAGACCTGCCACACGCGTCCGAACCGATTGAAGTAGTTGATGAAGAGGCCGCCGTTGTAGGCCTGCAGGACCTGGTAGACGCTCGAAAGCTCCACGCCCTGCTTCATCGTCTTTTCCCGATTGACGTTCGCCAGGATCTGCGGAACGTCGGGCTGGAAGGTCGTTCGGACCATGCCGAGCTCCGGCCGCGCCTGGGCCGCCTCGATGAATTTTTTGGTCTGCTCCGCGAGATACTCGACGCCCTGCCCGGTGCGATCCTCCAGCATGAAGGTGATCCCGCCCGAGGAACCCACACCCGGGATCGCCGGCGGCGGGAAGCTGAAGGAAATGGCGCCGGGGACCTCTTCGAGCTTCTGGTTCAGCTTCTGCATCATCACCGAGGCGGTGAGTCCCTTGGGATCGCGCTCATCCCACGGGTCGAGAGCGATGAAGAAGAAACCGAGGTAGGTCGACTGGACGTTCGAGATCAGGCTGAAGCCGACGATGGTGTTGTACCCCGCAACCCCTTCGGTCTCCTCCAGAAGCTTCTCGACCTCCTGGCAGTATTCGTCGGCGCGCTGGAGCGAAGCGGCCGCCGGGAGCTGCGCATTGAGCAGCAGGTAGCCCTGGTCTTCCTGGGGAAGGAAGCTCGACGGGATCCGTCCCGCCACGCCGACGATCAACACGACGACTCCCCCCAACACACCCACCGCCACCAAAAGCCTCCGGATGAAAAAATGCGTCATGCCGACGTAGCGGTGGGTAACGCGGTCGAACACCCGATTGAAACCGCCGAAGAATCGCCCCAGCGGCCCTCGCATCTCGGTGCGCGGGCGCAGGAGGAGCGCCGAGAGCGCCGGGCTCAGCGTCAGCGCGTTGATCGAGGAGATCACCACCGAGACCGCGATCGTCACCGCGAATTGTTGGTAGAGGCTTCCGGTGATGCCCGGAATGAAGGCCGTGGGCAGGAAGACCGCCACCAGAATAAGGGTCGTGGCAACGATGGGTGAGGTGACGGCCTCCATCGCCTTCAGGGCGGCATCCGTCGAGGACATCCCGTTTTCGATGTTGAGTTCGACCGCCTCCACCACGACGATGGCGTCGTCGACCACGATCCCGATGGCCAGCACGAGCCCGAAGAGCGACAAGGTGTTGATGGAAAACCCGAGCACCGGAAAGAGCATGAACGTGCCCACCAGCGAAACCGGCACCGCCAGCAGCGGGATCAGCGTGGCCCGGAAACCCTGGAGGAAGATGAACACCACGAGAATGACGAGACCGAGCGCCTCGAAGAGCGTAATGACGATCTCCTCCACGCCAGCGCGGACGGCCAGCGTGGTATCGAGTGAGACGCTGTAGTCGAGATCGTCGGGAAAACGCGTCTGCAGGTCGTCCATCAACGCCGTGGCGGCATTCATGGTGGCGATGGCGTTGGAACCGGGCTGCTGGTAGATGGCGAGGATCGCCGCGGGCTTGCCGTTGAAGCGGCCGATCAGGTTGTAGGTCTGGGCCCCGAGTTCGACCCGGGCGACATCCTTCACACGCACGAAGGAGCCGTCCGGCGTGGCGCGCACGACGATGTTCTCGAATTCTTCGACCGACTTGAGCCGCCCCTGGGCACGAACCGTGTAGGTGAATTGCTGTCCCGGAGGCACGGGCTCGGCCCCGAGCTGTCCCGCCGGATTCACCGTGTTCTGGGTCTCGATGGCCTCGACGATCTCGGGAACCGTGATCTGGAGCTTGGCGAGCGTGTCGGGATCGACCCAGAGACGCATGGCATACTCGCCGGCCCCAAAAACCTGGACCTGGCCGATCCCATTGACGCGGCTCATCGGGTCTAGCGCGTTGATGGTGACGTAGTTGGCCAGGAAGAGCGCGTCGTAGGTGCCCCCGGGCGAGTAGACCGAGAAGAGCGCCAGCGGACTCGACGAGGCCTGCTCGATGGTGACACCGAAGTTGCGCACGTCGATGGGCAGCTGGGCCTCGGATTGCGAGTAGCGCATCTGCGTGAGGATCTGGTCGGTGTTGGGATCGGTGCCCGGCTCGAAATCCACGCGCAGCGTCATCTGACCGTTGTTCGCGTTGGTCGAGTACATGTAGATCATGTCCTCGACGCCGCTGATCGCCTGCTCGATGGGCGTCGCCACCGATTCCATCACCGTCACCGCATCGGCTCCCACGTAGGTGGTGCTGATGTTGATCTCCGGCGGTGCGATGTTCGGAAACTGCGAGATCGGCAGGTCGAGCATCGCCACGAGCCCGAGGATCACCATGACGATGGCGATCACCATGGCAACAATGGGCCGGCCGATGAAGAAGCGGGACATGTGGCATCGCCTTTGGCAGTGCTCAGCTCGCCCGCGCGTCGGAGGACGATTTCTTCGGGTCCGGTTCAGTCTTGGATTTTGCGTCCGTGGCCTCTTGGGACTTCTTTTTCGGGTCCACCTTCATCCCGGAGCGGAGCTTCTGGAACCCCTGGACCACGACCCGTTCGCCGGCTTTGATGCCCTTCTTGACGACCCAATCCGAGCCGTGGGTCGCGCCCACCTCGACCGCACGCACCTCGACCGTGTCGTCGGTCTTCACCACGTAGACGTTGTAGGTACCCTGCACGTCGTCGACCGCGCTCTGCGGGATCACCACGGCGTTCTGTTCGACACCGAGATCCGCGCGGACCCGTGCAAACTGGCCGGGACGCAGGACGTTGTTCGGGTTCTGGAAACGACCCTCCACGAGGATGGTCCCGGTCAACGGGTCGACCTCCCGCCCGAGGACGTACGGCGTGCCCCGGTACTTCCACGCAACGTCACCGGTGAGGAAGAGTTCCAGGACCTTCCCGGCTTTTCCGATCTTGCCGCTCGACGCACCCTGGTTGTACTTCACCAGATCCATGTACTGTTTCTCAGAGATCGGGAACTGCACCTTGATCGGATCGAGCTGCGAAACCGTCGTGAGCAGCGTCTGCGAGGCGACGAGGTCGCCGATCTGGGCGACCGCGATTCCCGAGACTCCCTTGATCGGCGACTGGATCTTCGTCCAGCTCAGGTTGAGCTTCGCCCGTTCGACGCGCGCCTTTGCGCTGGCCACCGCGGCCTCGTCGCGGAGCATCGCCTGGACTGCATCGTCGAGTTCTTGTTGACTCACCGCACCCTGGACCGCCAGGGGCCGGTAGCGCTTCACGTGGCTGCTGCTCTTGCCCAGGTTCGCTTTGGCTTCTCCGAGTTGCCCGAGAGCGCTGTCGAGTTCCGCCTGGAACTCGCGCGGATCGATCTGGAAGAGAAGCTGCCCTTCCTCGACGACAGTCCCCTGCTCGTACTCCCGACTCCGGAGGTACCCCTTTACCTGGGGCCGGATCTCCGCGTTGTTATAACCCTCGGTGGAGCCCACCCACTCCGCGAAGAGGGGCAGGTTCTTCTCGACGGCTTCCGCGACGTAGACCAACGGCGGCTTGGGCGCCTCCGATTCCGAGCTGCCGCAGCTGGCACACGCGGCGACGACAGCGAGCGCAGCGACGACCGCGCGAACGCGCTGGCTGTGCGCCGGCCCGTTCGGCTCGAAGACTCCGCTCCCGCGGCAATTCACCGCCGTCGATTGCTCGTAACGACCCTGCATTCGACCTCCGGCTTCGGCAGCCGGACAGCCTAGCGTGCCTGGGACGAAACTTGGACCGGGAACACGAGGAACCCGGACGGAGACCTGCAACGTCTGAGAAACCGCCCCTGCGTCCACGACCGCGGCGCAAAGGCCGGCCAACTCCGCGCCCCGAGGGCCGCGGCCAGCGAGCGAAGTGACCAGGCGTCAGGTACCGGTGACAGAAGGCACCCGATCCCGTCGCGAGACCCGCCCCTACCCCGTCGAGAGACCCGCCTGCCCGAGGCATTCGCGGCCCGACGCGGCGGTGGATCCCGACCGCACGTGTCTCCCGGCCGGTCCGGCGACACCCGGCTTCACCGGGGGCAAAGGGCTAGGCTTCGCCGATGGCGAACCCGGGGCCTTCGCTTGGCGCGAAGGCCCTCGCTGGCATCGGTCTCCCCAACACCTTTTCGGTGCTCTCGGCCCTGCTGCTCGGCAGCTTCGTGATCGGTGCGGCGTGGTCGATCGAGACGACCGGCACGGCGCTGATCGGTGCCAAGGACCAGGTCGTCCACTTCTTCGACTGGCTCTTCGTGCTCTCGGCAAACGCGTGCCTGCTCCTCGTGATAGCGCTCGGCCTGTACCCGAAGGCGAACGTCAAGCTGGGCGACCCGGCCACGAAACCCGAGTTCGGTTACGTCGCGTGGTTCGCCATGCTCTTCTCGGCGGGCCTGGCTTCGGGCCTGCTCTACTGGGCCACGGCCGAGCCGATCCTCCACCACCAGGGCAATCCGATGCTCGGCGACGCCGGCATCGCGCCCGGATCCAAAGCCGCGGCGACCGTCGCGCTGCGGATTACCGTAATGCACTGGGGTCTCCACGGCTGGGCCTTCTACGTCGTCGCCGCCCTCGGCATCGGCGTCTACAGCTACCGCTACGGCCGCCCTCTCACGTTCCGCTCGGCACTCATCCCCGTGGTGGGTCCGCGCTGGATCGACCGCTGGCCGGGACGCGCCATCGACCTCATGGCGCTGCTCGGCACGGTCTGCGGGGTCGCCACCTCGATCGGGCTCTCGGCGGCGGGCATGAACGCGACGCTCCAGTCGCTCTTCGGCATCGAAATCAACCTGAGCTACCAGACCGCGATCGTATTCGGGGTCTGTGCGCTCGGCGTCGCGTCGGCCGTGTCGGGCATCTCCCGCGGCATCCGCCGTCTGAGCGAGCTCAACGTGTGGCTCAGCGGTGTGCTCCTGCTCGCCTTCCTCGCGCTCGGGCCGGCGGCGGAACTCGTGCAACTCGTCTTTACCACCCTCGTCGATTACACCGTTTCGTTCCTGCCGACGGGCCTGTGGCTCTCCGAAACTCCGGAGGAACAGGCGTGGCAAGCCGACTGGACCGTCTTCTACTGGGGCTGGTGGCTCGCGTGGACGCCCTTCGTGAGCCTGTTCATCGCGCGCATCTCGAAGGGACGCACCGTCCGCGAGTTCACCCTCGCCGTGATGCTCGTGCCGACACTCGTCATCGTGTTGTGGATGGCGATCGTCGGCGGAACCGCGCTCGCGCAGGAGATCGCAAACCCCGGCGCAGTGAGCACGGCGGTAAACCGGGACTACGCCCTCGGAATCACCACCGTGATCGAAAACCTGGCGCCGCCTCCCGTGTCGACCGCGCTCGTCGCGCTGGCGGCCTTCCTGCTCTTCACCTGGCTCATCACCTCCCTCGACTCGGCGACGCTCGTGATCTGCCACCTGCTCGATGTCGCGGAATCTCCGGCCGCAAAGACCTTCTGGGGCGCTGCGCTGGCGGCCGTCACGGTCGCGCTGATCTGGGTCGGGGGCGTTCCGGCACTGCAGGCTGCATCGATCCTGATCGGTCTCCCGCTGGCGTTGATCGTCATCGCATTGGGTGCAGGCCTGCTGAAGGACGCCGCCATGGGCCGGCTCGAAGGCCGCTGAAAACACCCGGGCCGCGCCGGCTGCCCGGGTGCGCGATACTGCGCGAGGATGCGCGACGGGGGATCTCGCCTCACGGCAGTCGGCAGCGGCGCGCTCGTATTCGCGGCCTGTCTCGCCGTCGTCTACGCCACCCCGCGCGACGCCTACTGGATCGCCGACTGCGGCAACAAGGCAATCCTCTCGGAACGGCTGCTCGAAACGGGCTTCAGCACGCTCACGCTGGAGCATCCCGCCGCCGCCTGGGACCCGGCCGGCGAGGCGTTTCCGATTCCACCGCCGTTCGCACTCCCCGGCGACGCGGGCTTCGTCTCCCAGTACCCGCCGCTCTATTCCGCGCTCGCGGCCCCGTTTCTGGCGCTGTTCGGCCCGGCCGGGCTCCGTGTTCCCGCCGCCCTGGGCGTCGCGGCGTGCGTCGCACTCTTCGTGCTGTGGACGGCGCCGGTCTTCGGCCCGCGCTGGGCCGCGCTGGGTGGGCTCGCGCTCGGGCTCGCCTCTCCGCTCTTCTTCTACGGCACGGTCGTGTGGGAACACAGCCTGACCGTCGCCCTGGCGCTCGCCGCCGTGGTGCTGCTGGGGCGGCCGTCTGCTGCCCGGGCCGCCGCGGCTGGGAGCCTCGCGGCGCTGGCCTGCGCCTTTCGCGCCGAGCTGGTGCTCATGGGCATCGCACTCGCCGTCGCACTCACCGCCCACTTCCGGCGCGCGGCTCCGGCAGTGTGGTTCGGAGCGGGCGCGCTCCCCGTCCTGGGGGCCTGGCTCGGGTTCAACACCCTCGCCTACGGCGACCCGCTCGGGGTGCACGTGGCGGAAAACGTCGGCGTCACCGGCGCCACCGCGGCCGCCGCACCGCTCGAACTCGCGCGCCGCGCGACCGCTCTGCTCACGGCGTACGGCGCGGACCCGGCGGAAGGAGCCTGGCTGGCGCTCGCCCTGCTCGGCAGCGTGGGCACCGGCATCTGGGCAGCGCGCCGCGGAGGCCGCGTCGAGGGCTGGGTAGCCGCCGCGGCGACGGCCGTGGGAGCGGCGGTATGCCTGCTCGCCACCGCACAGATCTCCACGGCGCGCGTGCCGCTCATCGCATTGACGCGGTACAACGGGCTGCTGGCACACCTGCCCTGGCTCGCGCTCGCGGGGCTCGGCGCGGCGCATCTATTCCGGGAAGCGAAACACGCGACACTTCGCGTCGGGGTCGGGGCGGGCCTGCTCTTCCTGGCCGCCGCGCTTCCCTTGCGCGTGGCGCTGACCTCCTTCGAGACCGGCGGCTTCTGGGGTCCGCGCATGCTGTTGCCCGCGCTTCCCGCGCTCGTCGCAACGGCCGTGGCCGCACTGCGCGCCCTGGCACCGCGGGTCGCACTGCCCGCCACCGCCGTGCTGTTCGCGGCCGGGCTCGTGGCAAGCGCCGGTGCAGTCGAAATCCTGGCGCGCCAGAAACTCGAAGTCGCGACGCTCCAGGACTTCCTGCGCCGCCAACCGCAGGAAATCGTGGTGACGAACCACCCGGCCCTCGGCCAACAGCTCGCCGGCGCGTGGGGCGAAAAGGCGCTGCTGCACGTGGACGACGACGAAGCGCTCGCGCGCCTGGCGGGTGGGCTCGGACAGCGGGGCGCCGGCGAATTCTTGGTGCTCGATCGCGCGCGCAGCGGCCGGAAGCTCGCCCAGCTGCCGGCGTTCGACTGCCGGCCGGCGGGCGCGCACCGCGGCCGCCACATGCCGTTGGTCTACGACCTGGAATTCTGGACATGCCGCACCGACCGCGGGGAGGCCCCTCTTCCACCAAGGAGTCCCTCCCATTCCCAGGCCGGGCCCGGGCCCGACACCGGCAAGCCCCACCCTCGGCCGGTTATGATGGATGCGCGCAATCCTTCCACGCCACCCCGAGGCCACCGACGATGAAACCCCGCCTCGACACGCCGGCCACCGGAATCATCGTGACCGGCGGCGCCTCCGGCCTCGGACACGCCAGCGCCGAGGCGCTGGCCGCCGTGGGGCGCGCCGTTTCCCTGTGGGACCTCGATGCCGAAAAGGCGTCGGGCGCCGCGAAGGCGCTCCACGAGCGCTACGGCGTCGTCGCGGAGGGCATCGCCGTCGACGTGCGCGACCCGGCGGCATTGCGCGCCGGCGCCGAGCGCGCGCGCGCACACCTGCCCAGCATCGGCGGGCTGGTCCATGCCGCCGGCATCGTCGACACCGATTCCATCGACGGGCTCACCCCGGAGAGCTGGGACGACGGAATCAACATCCACCTCCGGCCGCTGGCACTGCTCGCCAAGGAGCTGCTGCCCGACCTGGCTGCGAACCCGGGCTCGGCAATCGTCGCCTTCGCATCGATCAACGCGACGCTCGGAAACGCCGCGAACCCGATCTACACGGCGGCCAAGGGCGGCGTGCTCTCGCTGGTGCGCTCGCTCGCCGACCGACTCGCCGCCGACGGCATCCGGATCAACTCGATCTCGCCCGGACAGATCCGCACCCCGATGACGCAGCCGGCGATCGACATCCTGCCGGAGGGCTTTTTCGAGAAGCGGATCCTCCTGGGGCGGATCGGGGAGCCGGAGGAAATCGGCCGTGTCGTGCGCTTCCTGCTCTCGGACGAGGCGAGCTACATCACCGCCTCCGAATTCGTCGTCGACGGCGGCAACCTCTCCTCCCAGCGCGGCTAAACCGGCGGACCGACGGTTTCCAGCGCGGCAGTAGCCGGCCGTTCGCCACCCGGATCAGACTTTCTTCACCCGGACCGGACGTTCGCCATCCGGCTCAGACGTTTTTCACCCGCACGTGAAAGATCGCCTTGCCGCCGCCCGCGATCTGCACCGGAATCGCGGCCTCGCTCCATGCTTCCGGGTTCCGGATCACAACGAAGCCAGCGTCCTTCCACTCGGCGACGAGACTCGCTCCCGCCACGAGCATGCCATTGCAGCTGGCGGCGAAGCGTTTTTCGGGTGAGAACTTCGCGACCACGGCGCGCGCAGTTTCGACGGCCCTGACCGCGGTATCGACCTGCTCCGCGTATTCGCCCGCAACGGCCCGCGCAAGCCGGCCGGCCTCGTCGAGCAGTTGGCGGATCTCGTCGGCCGGCTTGCGCGCAATCGCCGCGACGGAGAGATCGAAGCCGATCCCTCGACCCCAGGGCCCGCGGTAGAGCACAGCGCCCCAGATGCCCAGGGTGCGATCGATGGGTTCACCCCGGTTCTCGAGCTCCTGCTTGAGCGAGAACGCGACCGAAGTGGGCCGGCTTCCCTTCTTCTGGGGACCTCCGGTAAAAACCGTGTCGATCATGAGGACGTCGTCATCCCCCGTATCCGGCAGCTCGAGCGCCACCCGGTCGAGAAGAATCGCAACCTCCCGGTTCGCATCGGCAGTACCCGGCACGAAGCGGTGCGCGCTAAAGCCAATGCCCACCTCTTCTGCACCGTCGCTCCGGCGGCTCGCCCGGTAGCTGCCCACACGCAGCGGAAGCCGTTTCCCTCCCGGCTGGCCGAGATCGCCGATGGAACCGAGGAGCCGCAACTCGACGTCGTCATCGATCGCCGCCCGCGCGAATTCTGCGATCGCCGAGCCCAGGCCGAAACCCGCGGCAGCCACCGCCCCATAGCCGGGGACGAAGGCCATGGCCGAAAGTGCGCGGAGCGCTTCGCCAATTGCGGCGAGCACCTTGCGGTCGCCGCCGTCCGATTCGACGAGCTCGATATTCACATCGACAAGCCCCTCGGGCCGGCCGACGTAGAGGAGCTGGCGCTGGATCGAAACCGGCTTCCCCGGCTCGAACTTCCACGCCACGGTCGAAACCTGCCCGTTGAAGGAGAGCACGAGCGCACCCTCCCGACCCTTTTCCCAGTCCTTCGAGAGGAGCTTTAAAATCGAGACGTCGGTGAGCGTGACGGCAATGGGATCGCCGGCCAGGGAAGCGCCGCGCGCCGGTGCCGCAAACCGGACGTGCCCACCGGACCCGATCTCGCCGGCGTAAGCCGTAGGGCGCGGGCGCTTGGGATGCGGCTTGCGCGGGCGCTTGGGATGCGGCTTGCGCGGGCGCTTGGGATGCGGCTTGCGCGGGCGCTTGGGATGCG
>PBYF01000095.1 GCA_002729515.1 Deltaproteobacteria bacterium | reverse complement strand
CTGAAACCTCACGGCGCGCTGAGCCGGAACTCCTGAAACCTCACGGCGCGCTGAGCCGGAACTCCTGAAACCTCACGGCGCGCTGAGCCGGAACCCCTGACCCCCCGTTCGCGGCTTCCTAAGCCCAGCATGAACGGGGTTTCATGTTGCGGACACTTCCGGGAAACGACTGGGCGCCACACTGGAGCCATCGAAAAACCAAGCGCGGAGGAATTCGTCATGCGCACTCGATGGATCACGATGACGGCCATTAGTGGAATGGCCTTGGCAGGCTGCTGGCAGGCGGGCGCGTCCGCACCCGAGGGACTCGAGGAACCGATCGCACGGCAGAGCTACGGGATGGGGGCCTTGGTCGGGAGCCAGCTGAGTCAGGACATCACGGGCGTCGACAGGGCGGCGTTTGTGAGGGGCCTCTCCGATGCAATGGAAGGCCGGGAACTCGCTTTGGATGCCCCGGAACTCACGGCGGCCGTCGCTGACTACGAGGCGGGCCGCCAGGCGGCCTTCGAGGAGCAGATTCAGGCCGTGGCCGAAGAGAACGCCAACAGTGGCAAGGCATTCCGCGACGCCTTCGCGACGGAGGATGGAGTCACCACCCTTGCGAGTGGGCTCCAGTACCGAGTGCTGAAAGAGGGTGAAGGTGAGAACCCCGCTCCGGACGCAACGGTTCGTGTCCACTATCGCGGTAGCTTGATTGACGGCACCGAGTTCGACAGTTCCTATGCGCAGGGTGAGCCGGTTCAGTTCCCGCTGGCCCGCGTTATTCCGGGCTTCAGCGAGGCCCTGAGCCGGATGAGCGTGGGCTCGAAGTGGAAGGTCGTGGTGCCGCCGGAACTCGCCTACGGCGAACAGGGTGCCGGCCCGCATATCGAACCCAACAGCACGCTCGTCTTCGAGATCGAGTTGATCGAGGTCGGATGAACGAATGCCACCAACCCCAAGACGCGAGGGGGTCCGGAGAGATTCTCCGGGCCCCCTTGTATTTGGGGACCGATAGTTCGATGTGCTTCGCCCCGGCGGCGGAGACTGCCTTGACCTCGGGGTTTTTTCCCTACGTCTGCGGATTCACCCGTATGAAATTGATTACCTAAAAAACGTATCATTCTTCTCGGCCGGCGAATGCATTCTGTATGCGCTGATTTGTAAGCTGCTTTTTCCACAGGCATTTTATGACTGTGGGTTCTGTTTTGAGGTGCGGTACGCGTATTGCAGTTAAATTAGTGGAACTAATTCGGGAGCAGGAACTGCCGTGATACGCAGTCAGTGTGTCACCAAGGGCGGCGCCACCGAGCCCCGCGCTTTCGAGTCAGGTGCGTCGAGTTCCCTCCACCGGGCACCGCTTTCTGCTTCGATCCGGATACCCGCGAACCGCGGCCGCTGCGAAGTCCTGGCTCGGTATGCTCGGGGCGGTCGATGAGCGACGCGCCCTCGGTCATCCTGCTCGACCTCGAGCAACCGTACCGAGGATCCTTCGAGAATTGGGCGTTGCAGCGCTCGTTCGAGTGTTTCGCGCCGGAAGGCGGTGTGAGCGGTTTCGCGCATCCGTCCGAGTGTGTCCTTTGCGTCGTGGGGATCGACGCGACCTGCGACAGCGGTGCGGAGAAGCTGCGGACCGTTCGCAGAACCCTCCGCGTCTGTCCGATCGTGGTGCTTGCGGAAGGCATCGGGACTGACGAGGTCGTGAGCGTCATGCGTGCCGGGGTCGCCGACGTGATTGGGCTCCCCGCTTCTGCCGAGGACGTCACCGCCCGCGCTTCCCTCCATCTTCTCAAGCCGGGGGAGGAGCCCTCCGACGATGCCCTCATCGGCCACGGCCACGTGATGCAGCAGTTGCGGCGCGACATGGCGTCGGTTGCGCCGATGCGATCGACCGTTCTGCTCACGGGCGAGACCGGCGTGGGCAAGGGCCTCGTCGCACGCGAAATCCACAGGATCTCGGGTCGACAGGACCGCCCCTTCGTTCACGTCGACTGCGCATCGCTGGCACCGACGGTCATCGAGAGCGAATTGTTCGGGCACGAACGGGGCTCGTTCACGGGGGCTGTAGGGCGCAACCCGGGTCGGTTTTCGCTCGCCGGAGACGGCACGCTCTTCCTCGATGAGATCGGAGACCTGGAGCCGAGGCTTCAGGCGAAATTGCTGCGCGTGCTCCAGGATCGCCAGTACGAGAGGCTGGGTGGCCGCGAGACGCTCTCCATGAACGCGCGGGTCATCGCGGCGACCAATCGGGACCTGCGCAGCGCTGTAGAGGAAGGTGCGTTCCGCGCCGATCTGTTCTTCCGCCTCGACGTCTTCCACATCGAGGTGCCTCCGCTTCGCGAACACCTGGGCGACATTCCGGCGCTGGCGCGTGCGGGAATCGAAGTCCTCTCGGAGCGGCTCCAGGTAGCGCCGCCGAGCATCGAGGGTGGGTTTTACGAATGCCTGAGTGCGCATCTGTGGCCGGGCAACGTGAGGGAGCTCTACAACGTATTGGAGCGACTCGTCATCCAGCATCACGGTGGCGTACTGGACGAAGCCACCGTCGACCAGCTCCTCGGTGCGTCTTCGCGACCGGCCCCGGGAAACGGGTTCCTGGCTCAGCCGGCGGCGGGCAGAGAATTAGAAGCGAATCGGGACGAAGAAGACGGGCGCGAAGAGCTTGCGGCGGCACTGGATGCCGCGGGCGGCAACGTGGCACGTGTCGCCCGGCGCTTCGGAGTCCCCCGCAGCACACTGCGCTACCGGATCCATAAGCTGGGTCTCGAGGCTCGAGGCTCGAACGCCTCGACGATCGTCTCGCCGCCTGCCTGGATGAGGTCGCCAGAGAGTCCACCCCCCGCTTCAGAAAATGGCGCATCCGGGTGGACGTCGAAAACCTGCCGCCGATGCGGATCGAATACATTCGCCGAGGACAGGTGACGATGGTGGCCACGCCCGTCGAGGTCTGGAGCATTCAGGGCAGCCCGCCGCCCGTTCGCTAGGTATTCGAGCGGCCGCTCGAGCGGTTTCGCGCGGGTCCGGATGTTTCTCCCAGAGCCTCACAGCCCGTGTCATAGGCTGTCGTTACGGCCGAGCGTTAGCTCGCTGGATCGGCGGGCTGGAAGCAGCCAACTCCGGTCAGTTCGCCAGGCGAATTTCTTCCGGGTTCCAGAACGCTCGCAGCCGGGTGATCTTTCCGGCCGCATCGAAGCTGACCACGTCGATGACGTCGATTTCCCGAGTTTCTTCGCCGAACTCGAGGCGCAGGGTAAAGGCCATGGCAGCTTCATTTCCAAGGGTGGTTCTGATGGGGCCGACCAGGGTCGGAACCGGTTGGGTCCGGGAAAACCCCTCGCGAAAGAATTGCCCGACCGCCTCGTGTCCCCGGATGTGGGTTCCCGGAGCGCCACCAACGGGATCTTCGACTGAGATCGTGTCGGCGAATAGGGCGAGGACCGCCTCTGCATCGTGTTCCGCCACTCGTTGCAGGTAGAGAACGAGCGTTTCCCGCATTTTCTCTGCGGTCGGCATTCCGATCCTCCGCTAGTCCGTGAGTTCTACCTGCATCGAAACCTGCGCGCGCAGCTCCAGATTTCCGGTCTCCACCGGCGTCGGGGCGCTACCCAAAACTTGCGCTCGCATGAGGACGGGTGAAGGGGGGCTGCCGGATTCATCGACGGATACGACGCGAGCGACTTTCCTTCCCAGTGCAGCCGCGATCGCATCTGCTTTGGATCGCGCGTGTTGCGTCGCCGCTGCGAGCGCTTGGAGCCGGTGCTCAAAGTCATCACGCAGCCCGAAGGTCAGCGAATCGATCTCGTTGGCACCGGCATCGGATGCAGCGTCGATCGCCCGCCCGATCCCCGAGAGGTCACCGCTTCGCAACAAGACGCTGTTGCGCACCTGATATCCCCTGAGCCGACGGGTAGACGTGGTTTTGAGGTATTCGTACTGCGGTGTCAGCGCGTAGCCCGTTGTCTGGATCTGGGCCTCTTTTCCCATGGCCTTCCGCAGGGCGGCGATGACGGACTGCGTCGTCGCCGCGTTGTCCCGGGTAGCGACCGCGCTGAGCCGGTCCTCGGTTACCACTCGGATGTTCAGGGTGACGACGTCCGGCTCGGCTTCGATCACACCTTCGCCACTTACGGTGATCGTGGACGGCTCGGACTCGGTCGCTTCTCCGGTGTTGGATCCGCACGCTACGAAAACCATGGCGAATACGGGAATACACCAGGTTCTCGAGAAGACGGTCATCGGCTACCTCCTTGCGTCTGTGTAGTTCGGTCTTTTCGACACCATCATCTCACGGGGCGTTCACGATTTCTCGGAAGCTCTGGTGATGCCGATTGGCGGCCACTGACGGCCCATCGACCGCGGACCCGCGTGTTTCCGGGATCGCAGAGAGCTGTGCGGCCGACGCGCCGACGACTCCACCGATACCGGTGATTACGGCGTCGGTGGCCTCAGGAACGCTGTTGTTTTCCACGGGCAAGAGCCTCCGCTTTGGATGCCATTCGTGTGGATTCTGCGGCGGTCACGATCGTCCTCGAGTCCGGCGCGCGTATGGCCCTTCGCGGCCGCTGGAAACCCGGAGGGACCAGTAGCCTATAAGGGCGAGTGGCGGGAAATCAAGCCGCCGGCGTGGCCGGGTTCTGGCTTGCTCATGGCCGGGATGCCGGCGAATAGCGCTTCAGTCCGCTCGTTTCGATCGATCGCGGAAACGCCGCGAGCCGGGGCTCCTCGAGCGTGCGCTGCGTCCTGCGGGTGGCTACACGTGCATTCCGGCGCTCTGGATGGCCGACCGAGGGGGCCCCGGCGTGCCCTGGGCCGGCGCTGGGCAGTCTTCTGAAATTGCGTGCAAGCTGTGCGGCACGGCGTCAAGATTGACCGCGCTCGCTGAGCGTCCGAGGCTTCCGGGCGGGTGTGCCGGGCAGGCGAGAGGAACCAGATTGCAACTTCACGACACCTTGAACCACTCCGCCCGCGGGCGTCGCCCTCGCTGTGCCGGGCGAGTGCAGTCCGAGTGCGGCGAGGCGACTGCTGTGGTTCTCGCTTTGACGGAGGACGAGCAAGCTTTGGCCGAGGGTATTGCCGAGTCTCTTCGGTGCAGCCGATGACGGAAAAGCGAGCAGCAACCGGACCGCTGGCCTTTCTGGCAGCCGAAAGCGCCCTCGTGATCGGTGTGCTCGTGGCAATCGTGTTCGGAGTCTTCGGGTCGGTGTGGCTGGGCTCTGCTAGCGGGGTCTGGCTACTGGGCCTGACGTCGATTCTTTTTGCCGTGATCCTGGCGGCCGCCTTCGGGGTGGTCCGGCACGCCGATGCACTCGCGGTTCTGCTGGGCGAGCCATACGGAACGCTGATCCTCACCCTGTCCGTGATTTCGATCGAGGTCATGATGATCTCGGCTGTGATGCTCACGGGTGCTGAAAACCCCACTCTGGCTCGGGAGACGATGTACGCGGTCGTCATGATCGTGCTCAACGGCATAGTGGGTTTGGCGCTGATCCTCGGCGGACTGCGCCATCACGAGCAGGAATACAACCTGCGGGGTGCCAATGCCTTCCTCGCGCTGATTCTTCCCCTCGCAGTTCTCGTTCTGATCCTTCCCAACTACACCCGCTCGACCGAAGGCCCCACGCTCTCGCTTCCTCAGGAGGTCTTTCTCTTCTTGACCTGCCTCGGTCTCTACGCTGTCTTCCTTGCGGTCCAGACGGTGAAGCACCGCTCGTATTTCCTCGCGCCGCGAGCTACGTCGGACCCGGATGCGCCGGATCTCGAGGACGAGCACCCGGGTCTGGTTCTGCGCGCGGCCTGGGTCCACGCGGCTCTTCTCGTCGCCTACCTGGTGCCGATCGTCTTCCTGGCGAAGAATCTCGCGATTCCGATCGATATCGGCATCGATCGTTTCGGCGCCCCCGCAGCTCTGGGTGGCTTCATCGTGGCGATCCTGGTGCTTTCTCCAGAGGTGATGAGCGCGATCCGGGCGGCACTTGCCAATCGTCTCCAGCGCTCGGTGAACATCTCTCTCGGCTCGGTGGCGGCGACGATCGCGCTGACGGTGCCCGCCGTGCTCATCATCGCGATCGCCACAGGCAGACATGTGACGCTCGGCCTGCCTCCGGTCGACTCGCTGCTCCTGCTCCTCACGCTCGCCGTCAGTGTCGTGACCTTCTCGAGCGGTCACACGAACGTCCTACAGGGTGCGGTTCACCTCGTGCTCTTCTTCGCATACCTCGTCCTCATCTTCGACTGAGCTGCGGGGTGGCACCCGTCCGGGCCCGAGTTCGAGTAAAATGGGGTCCTATCCAGGAGGACCCCCCATGCCGAGCCCCAAGGAAGCCAGGGACGCCCTGGCGCGGATCGAGACGGCCATCACGAGCCTTTGCGAAGAGGTCGGTGCGATTCGAAAGCGCCTCGACAGCCTCGACGGGGGCAACGCCCCGATGTCGACGCCCGAGATCATCGAGTTCCTGGATGGCTACCGGGTTGCCGAGGCGACGGCGGCAGCCGGCTTCGGCGCCTGGATCGCGACCAGCGACACCGAGTGTCTGCGCGGCGGGCTCCGCATGGTTCAGCTGCGGGAGGCCGCCCACGCGAAGCTCTTCGAGGAGCGCATCAAGGAGCTCGGCGGAAGTCCGAAGGCGGAGGCTTCCGAAGAGCTCGAGACGTTTCTGATCGGCACGCTCGGTGACCCCGACAAGAGCGACGCCGAGAAGCTCCAGACGTTCGTAGCCCAGGCCGGCGATCCCAAGGTGATCGAGCAGCTCGAGGGCTTCGCCGCACGCATGGACGCAGATCAGGAGACCCAGTTCCTGCTCCGTGCCGCGATCCAGGACGAGCGCACTTCGGTCGAGTTCTTGCACCAGGCCTGCGAGTTGCTCTGCGGCGGGTCGACGTCCTAGCCGCTCGCATCGGTCATTGGAGGGTCAGCCGGCAGCGGCGCCCCCAGGCCGAACATCGCAAGACCCGCACGAGCATCTCGCAAGAGCCCGGATGCGTGGGCGACTGATTCCAGTGCGCCCCCGGTTATTTCAGATTTCGCGGCGTGCAGTGCGCCCCGGGCCGATCCGGATTTTGCGGCGTGCAGTGCGCCCCGGGCCGATCCGGATTTCGCGGCGTGTAACGAGATGTGCGAGCATTCGCAATTGACGGCATTCCGCCGTCGCGATCCTTCACGGAGTGATGCGTGCCGAACTGGCAAGTCGCCACCGCTCTCGGCATCATGCTCCTGGTCGCGCTGACGACCCATGTCTTCTATCGGCGCCCCCCCGCGGCTCTCTGGCCCGCGCTTCCATTGGTCTTCGGATCCGGGCTGGTCTTTTCCGTCGGCGATCTGATCGCGATGGTCTGGGCACACGACGACTCGATCCGGTGGGCCGGAATGGTCATGGTCTACACGGGTCTTCTGACGATCGCCCCGGGCTGGTGGCTGTTCACGCGAAACTTCTCGCAGATGTACGGCTACGAGAAGGTCGCATTCCGGTCCGGCCTGCAGGGTCTGGTGGTGATCAACGGACTTCTCTGGATTGGCCTCATCACACATCCCTGGCACGGACAGTTCCTGGAGGCTCATCCGGCTGCACGGAGCACCTACGGCCCTCTGTGGTACGCGACCGCCAGCATCAACTACACCGCAATATTGGCGACCCTGTGGGTGCATGCGAAAGCCAGCCTGCACATGCCCGATCCGGTGATCCGCGCCCAGTGCCGTATCCTCGTCGCGGCCGTGGCGATTCCGTTGGCCATGAACATGGTCTACGTGATCAGCCCGCTGCTCTACAAAATCCTGGATCTCGGCGAGTCGCCCTTTTCGTACGACCCCACGGCGCTGGGCTTTGCGTTGAGCTGCAGCCTGTTTCTCTTTGCGGTGGAGCGGCGGGATCTCTTCGTCCTGGAACGGGTCTCTCTTCCCGGCGTGCTCAACGATGACGCCGATGCCATTCTCATCGTTACGAGTTACTACCGGCTTCTTTTCGCCAATCCGGCGGCCCAGGCACTCTTTGGCCCGGGGCAGCTCATTCCCGGTTCGGCGATCGATGAGCTGCTCGGACGCGCGGTGCCGAGTTTTTCGCCCGACGAGGCTTCGCGCCAGCCTTTGAAAGCCAAGTCTGAGGAGCACCGATTCGTTTCGCAGGCGGCCGCCGTATCCTGGGTCACCATCGAGGTGTCGAACGTTCAGCGCAGTCGCGGCGTGCCCGCCGGGCTATGCCTGCGTTTGCGAGACCAAGGGGAGCTTCGAGCCGCGAGGCGCGAGGCCGAAGAGCACCTGGCGCTTCTCAAGGCGCTCGATCTGGCCACCGGCGAGGGAATCCTGGTTCAGGACGCGAACGGCGAGATCCGTTACGTCAACGACGCGTTCAGCAGGTTCTGGAATCTGTCGACCGAGGAGATCCTCGAATGGGGGAGTTCGCTTCGCGGGGAACTCGCGAGATACCTGGTGGCCCCGCTGCAGGAGGCGATGCAGCGGTTGTGGCAGTTCGGCACCGACGAGTCCGATGCCTCCTCCCGCGAGCTCTCCGATCTCGACCTGATCGATGGCCGCATCCTCGAGCTGGAAACCTTCCCGATCGCAACCGATCAGGGCTTTGCGGGCCGAGCGTGGCGGCTCGCAGACGTTACCCAGGCGCGGCACGAATCGCAGGCGATGATTCAGTCTCAGAAGCTCGAGGGACTCGGGGTCCTGGCCGGCGGCATCGCGCACGATTTCAACAACCTCCTCGTTGCGATTCTGGGCAATGCAGAGATCGCGCGAGAGGACTTGCCTCCGGAGTCTCCCGTTCAAGCGCCGTTGGCGGACGTGGAAGCCGCTGCCGCCAGTGCGAGCGACCTCACCCGGCAGCTGCTCGCGTACGCGGGCAAGACTGCCTTCGTGGGCGAAGACCTGGATCTCTCAGCGATGGTGCGGGAGGTGACTAGCCTGATCGCTGTTTCGATTCCGAAGAACATCGAGATCGCGTATCGACTGCAGGAGGAAATTCCGCCGGTTCGAGGCGGTGCTGCGGAACTCCGGCAGGTCGTGATGAACCTCGTGACCAATGCAGCCGACGCCATCGGCGATGATGGCGGGACGGTCACGATCGAAACCGGTGCGGGGAAACCAGGCCCGATGCCCGGAGCGGAGGCGACTGTGGAGCAGGGAGAAATCTGCGATCCCGCCGTGTACCTACGTGTTACGGACGACGGTATCGGGATGGACCAGAGAACCCTCGAGAAGATCTTCGATCCATTCTTCACGACCAAGTTCACGGGACGGGGACTCGGTCTGGCGGCGACTCGCGGGATCCTCAACAGTCACGAAGGGTATCTGAAGATCGAGACGGCCCTCGGCGTGGGAAGCACCTTCAGCGTACTGCTTCCGATAGACCAGGCTGTGGATCAACAGAGGCATTCGATGGCTCCAACGACCGGGGCGGGTCGATTTGCCGGTCGTACGGTCCTCGTGGTCGACGACGAGCCCTCGGTGCGATCCGTACTGGCCAAGCGGCTCAAAGCGGCGGGATTCGACGTGCTGACTGCGTCGAGCGGAGACGCCGCGCTATCGCGGCTGGAAGAGCCGGGAACGGGAGTAGACCTCGTCATCCTCGACATCACCATGCCGGGGCTCAGCGGGATCGAAACGCATGCGCGCCTGCGGGCAGATCATCCGGAGCTTCCCGTGTTGCTTTCGAGCGGGTACCCCGAAGAAGCGCTCGCGACGCTCGAAAACGGGGACCCATCGCGCGATGCCTTCATCCAGAAGCCGTATCGGAATGCCGCGCTATTCGTGCAGATCGAGCGTCTCCTCGCCGGTTCCGAGCACTGACGGGGCGCGAAAGGGAAAGCTGCAGTCCCGCTCTGATCCGCGGGCCACGATCCGCACTCTGATCCGCGGGCCACGATCCGCACTCTGATCCGCGGGCCACGATCCGCACTCTGATCCGCGGG
>PBYF01000094.1 GCA_002729515.1 Deltaproteobacteria bacterium | reverse complement strand
GCACGCGTGCGTTTCGAATGCCGGTCGTGTGCAGGATTTCAGTCCGGATGTAATGCGTAAAGTGTTTTCCGGCACGCGTGCGTTTCGAATGCCGGTCGTGTGCAGGATTTCAGTCCGGATGTAATGCGTAAAGTGTTTTCCGGCACGTGTGCGCCTCAATCGCATGTGCTTTCTCACTTCGAGCAGTAATCGATGTAAAGCCGCACTCCGGTCCGCCCGATAGCGACGCCTGGGAATCAGTCCCGCGGCTTTCACGAAGCGCACCTAAGCAGTGCTCCGTGACGCGTGGGGTCGAGGAGTTGCGCGATGGTGCGGGTGAAGCGGAGCCTCCGGCTTCTGCAAAGACGGGAACGAGCGGCAGCACTGACGTTGCTATTGTTTCCGGTTCTGGTAGCGGGCGGGTTCTTGACACCTGGGTGGGTTCGTCTGGTCGCTGAGGCTGGGGTAGCGGAGACGGAGCAGCGTGATCCGGTGCGTGACCGCGTCGGGGTATACGGACACAGGCCGCTATATCGGTGGCAGGACTTGTCCGCCTCTTCTTCATCGGAGCTATTCGGTTTCGAATCGCTATTTGCTGTTGCCGACTACCAGTCGCGAGGGGGCATCGGCCAACAGTCGCTAGTCCCCGCTCTCGACAGCGGTTACGGAGAAGGGATCGCCGCCAACGGCTTGGTGCAGTCGCCCCTGATAGTCATTTTTGAGGATTATCTCGCGGCGCGGGACAAGGCCGAAAAAGCCTGGGCGAAAGACGGACTCATGGAACTGCTGGGGCTCTGCGGAGCGCTCCACGGCGCCAACTGTGTGACCGACGACGACCTCTCGTCGCCGAGGTGGGTCGTGCGGGCGGTTCCGGAGCCGAATACCGCGATTCTGGTGGCGTTGGGGTTGCTGGCCTTGAGCGCCTCCGCACGCCGATCCGGCTGACCTGCGGGCCCTCGCAGGGGAGCTACTGCCAGCCGATTACGTCGTAGCCGCGCTCGCGCAGGCAGGCTTCCACGTAGCCCTTGTACGTCTCTGCGGGCTTGCTCTTGTCATAGACCGTCTTTCCGGCTCCCAACGTGCCGCCGGTGGCCGCACCGATTGCGGCACCGGTTCCCGGCTTCCCGGCGATCGCGCCGCCGATCGCGCCGAGCGCGGCGCCGGCCGCAGCTCCGCCCAGCGTGTTGATCGCCGCATCCTTGGCGACGCTCTCGCGGGGGGCGCCTTGGTCTGCACGGTACATGCAGTTGTCGATGTCCATGCGCGCCTGTTCGGCCCCGATCCTCTGGTAGTGCGCGTTCGGGTAGAGCTGGGGCAGCTGGTTGCGCCAGCCGCGCCCCCCGGTATTGCCGCCGCTCGCGCAGGCGAGCGGGCCGATGCATAGGGCGAGGAGCAGGCTGGAGGTGGCGAGTCGTTGAAGATTATCCATGTCCAGATTGGACACCAAACGGGGGGGACTGTCCAGCCGCCCGGAGCAGGGGGGAGCCAGCCGGGCGGCGACGCGCCGTTTTGCCATTCTTGGTGCATGGGGGATCGCCGCGGCCTTCTGCTCGCTCTTGCCATCGTGGCGGCCACGGTGGTCGCCTACGCCAGCGTGCTGGCGAGTGGCTTCGTCGCTTTCGACGACGATCTCTACGTGACCGAGCGCCCGGAGGTGATGGTGGGTTTTACCCTCCAGGGCTGGAAGTGGGCCTGGACCACGTTCCAGGGTGCCAATTGGTTCCCGTTGACTCGCCTGTCGTGGATGCTCGACGCGCACTTGTTCGGGCTCAACGCCAGCGCTTTCCACGCGACGAGCCTGCTGCTGCATCTGGCGAACGCGCTGCTTCTCTTCGAGGCCCTGCGGCGCCTGACCCGCGAGCCGTGGCCGAGTGCCTTCGTCGCCGCGCTCTTCGCACTGCACCCGCTCCATGTCGAGTCAGTGGCCTGGATCTCCGCGCGCAAGGATGTCTTGAGCGGTTTCTTCTTCGGCTTGGCCTTGCTGCTCCACGAGCGGAGAGCCCGTTCGCAGGCCCCCCGGGCCTGGGCCGTCGCCCTCTTCGTGACCCTGGGGCTTGGGCTTCTCGCGAAGCCCATGCTCGTGACCCTTCCCTGCGTGCTGCTGCTTCTCGACTTCTGGCCCCTGCGCCGGCTCGGCGGGGTGTCGTTGCGGCCGGTCCTCATCGAGAAGCTTCCGCTGTTCGCGCTCGCTGCGGCGGCGAGTGTCGTCACCTTGGTGGCCCAGCACACCGGAGGTGCGCTGCAGCACCTCGATTGGGTTCCGCTATGGATGCGCGTAGAGGCGGCCCTCGACGCCTACCTCGTCTACCTGTGGAAATTTTTCTGGCCCTTCGACTTGGCGGTCTTCTACCCGCACCCGCACGGCAGCGTGTCCCTGGAGCGCAGCGGGCTTGGGCTCGTGGTGCTCAGCTCGGCGACAGCTGTCGCGTGGCTCGCACGCCGAAGGCACCCCTACCTGTTGGTAGGGTGGCTCTGGTTTGCCGGCATGCTCGTTCCTGTGATCGGCCTGGTGCAGGTGGGCCAGGCGGCGCTCGCCGACCGCTATACCTATCTCCCCCTGATCGGGCTGGGGGTGGCGATCGCATGGGGTGCCAAGGGCCTGGCAGCGGGGCGTCCGCGGTTGGCGCGTGCGTTCGCCGCCGGGGCGCTGGTCTGGCTTGTGGTCCTGGGCCTGGCAACGCACACCCAGGTGCACTCCTGGCGCGACACAGAGGCCCTATTCCGTCACGCGCTGCGCGTCACGGAGCGAAACCACGTGGCCCACACAAATCTGGCGGTTGCGCTGGCGGGCGAGCGACGTTTCGAGGACGCCGAGGAACAACTCGACACGGCGCTGGCGCTCGAGTCGGGCTCGGCAGCGGCCTGGGGGCTGCGCGGTGAGACTCGGCTGGCCCTCGAGCGCCACGCTGCTGCCGCCGCCGATCTGGAGGAGGCGATCCGCAGGGAGCCCGGTTCGGTGCGCTGGCGCGTTGGGCTGGGTCGGGCCCAGGCTGCCGAAGATCCCGCTGCCGCGGCAGCCACCCTTCGGGCCGCTCTCGTGATCTCACCGGATGACCCGGCCGCGCACGTCCACCTGGCGGAGCTTCTCGCGGCCGGCGGAGAGGCCGGTCCGGCGATCGTTCACTACCGGCAAGCGCTCATCGATCCGGTGGCGCTCGGGGTTGCGTTGGGCCGGCCGGCTGCGGCACTCGTCCACGCGCGGCTCGGCGCGCTGCTGGCCGCCGAGGGAGATGCCGTCGCAGCGGCCGGGGAGTACCGCGCCAGCCTGGCGCTCGGAGGCCGTGAAGTGGCCGTACTCAACGACCTGGCCTGGTTCCTGGCGACGGGTGCAGTGCAGGGGAACGAGGACGCCGTGGAGCTGGCGCAGGAAGCCGTGAAACTCAGTGGCGGTGAAGACCCGGGCGTGCTCGACACACTCGCGACTGCCCAAGCGGCTGCCGGCCGGACCGATGAGTCCCGGGCCACCGCGCGGCGCGCCCTGTCCCTGGCCCGCGCCCAGGGCCGTGCGGCCCTGGCCCGCGCGATCGAGGCCCGCTTTCCGGGGTCTGCGCTCGAGCGCTAGCCGGTCCGTCGGCGTTTCAACAGCCGCTTGAGGAAGCGGCCGGTGTACGAGGCGTGGGTTCGGGCGATGGTCTCAGGGGTGCCCTGCGCGACGATGTGCCCGCCGGCCGGACCGCCCTCGGGTCCGAGGTCGACGACCCAGTCGGCGGACTTGATCACGTCGAGGTTGTGCTCGATCACGAGGACAGTGTTCCCGGCGTCGACGAGTCGTGCGAGAACGTCGAGGAGCTTGCGCACGTCGTCGAAGTGTAGGCCGGTCGTCGGCTCGTCGAGCACGTAGAGCGTTCGTCCCGTGGCGCGCCGGGCCAGCTCCCGGGCCAGTTTGATGCGCTGTGCCTCTCCTCCCGAGAGCGTCGGAGACGGCTGTCCCAGGTGCAGGTAGTCGAGGCCCACGTCGGTAAGCAGCTGGAGCGGGCCGAGGATCCTGGGATGCACAGCGAATAGCTGAGCCGCCTCGCGAACTGTCAGGTCCAGCACGTCTGCGATCGATTTTCCCCTGTAGGTAACACGCAGGGTCGCGTCGTTGAACCGCCGCCCCTGACACTCTTCGCACTTCACGTACACATCCGGCAGGAAGTGCATCTCGATCCGGCGTACGCCGTCCCCCTGGCATGCCTCGCAACGGCCGCCTTTGACGTTGAAGGAAAACCGTCCGGGCTTGTAGCCGTGCATGCGCGCATCGGGTAGCTGCGCAAAAAAACTCCGGATTTGGTCGAACACCTTAATGTAGGTGGCGGGGTTGCTGCGCGGCGTGCGGCCGATTGGCCGCTGGTCGATGGCGATCACCTTGTCGAGTTGGCCCGCACCCTCGACCGAGTGGTGCTTTCCCGGGCGCCGGGCCGCGCCGTGATGGATCCGTGCGAGCGCGGGGGTGAGAACGTCGTTCACGAGGGTCGATTTCCCTGCCCCCGAAACTCCGGTCACCGCCGTGAGCACGCCCAGCGGGAATTCCACGTCGAGGTCAGAGAGATTGTTGGCGCTCGCGCCGACGACCTTGATACTGCCGCTCGCGGACCGCCGCTCGGTAGGGAGCGGGATCTCGCGGCGCCCGGCCAGGTAGGCACCGGTGAGGGATTTGCTCTTGCGCTCGAGACTCTTCGGGGTTCCCGCGTGGACGATGCGTCCGCCCGCAACGCCGGCGCCCGGCCCGAAATCGATCACGAAGTCGGCGTTGCGAATGGTCTCCTCGTCGTGTTCGACGACGACCACCGTGTTTCCGATATCGCGCATGCGCTCGAGGGTCGTGAGCAGGCGGCGATTGTCCCGCTGATGCAATCCGATGGACGGCTCGTCGAGGATGTAGATCACGCCCGTCAGCTCCGAGCCCACCTGGCTCGCGAGTCGGATCCGCTGGGCCTCGCCGCCCGAGAGGCTCGGCCCGGCTCGGTCGAGCGAGAGGTAGCTGAGTCCGACGGACGCCAAGAAGTCGAGTCGACAGCGGATCTCCTTCAGCACTTCGGTGGCGATCTGTCGGGCGGCCCCCGTGAGTCGGAGCTGCTTGAAGAAGTTGCGGGCTTCGTCGACTGTGAGCGCCGAGATTTCGACCAGTGTGCGGTCTCCAATGCGAACCGCCGCACTCTCCGACCGCAGCCTGGAGCCGCCGCAGTTTGAACAGAGCGCATCACCGATGAACCGGGCGTACCAACGCTTGGCCCGCTCGGACCCGGTCTGGCGAAAGCGTCGCTCGAGGCGCGGGATGACGCCTTCCCACTCGGTCTCCAGCCTGCCTTGGCCGGACTTTCCAGTCCATTTCACCCGGAACACCCGGTCGCCCGCACCCCAGAGCAGTTGCTCGCGCTTGCGCTTCGGAAGCTTGCGGAACGGTGTGTCGAAGTCGACGTCGAGCTGACGGCAAATCTGGGCGCGGAACCCGTGGGCCCAGCCGGTCTTTTTCGAGACGTCCGGACCCCAGGAGCGGATCGCTCCCCGGTCGAGGGAAAGCGAATCGTCCGGTACCACCAGGTCGGGGTCGATTTCGACGCGGGAGCCCAGACCGTTGCAATCGACGCACATCCCCTGCGGGCTATTGAATGAAAAGCTCTGTGGCGTGAGTTCGGGGAAGGAGTGACCGCAGTCGGTGCAGGCCATCTTCTCGGAGAACACGCGGTCGCGTTTTCCGGAAGCCGACGAGGTGAGCGTTCCATCGCCGACCCGCAGTGCCGTTTCGACCGAATCGGTGACGCGCGACTCCAGGCCGTCACGGGCGACGATTCGGTCGACTACGGCATCGACCGTGTGTTTCCGTCGCTTGTCCAGCGCCTCCAGATCCTCGATGGCCACGATCTTGCCGTCGACGCGAAGACGTGTGAAGCCGGACCTGCGGGACTCGGCGAGCAGTTCGCGATGCTCGCCCTTTCGGTTCACCAGGATCGGGGCGAGAAGCGTCAGCCGGGTGCCCTTGGGAACCGCGAGGATCTCTCGCGCGATCTGCTGGGCGGTCTGGTTGCGAACTGGCTGCCCGCAGCCGTGACAATGCTGCACGCCCACCCGCGCGTAGAGAACCCGCAGGTAGTCGGAGATCTCGGTAATGGTCCCGACCGTGGAGCGCGGATTGCTCCCGGTGGTCTTCTGTTCGATCGAGATGGTTGGAGAGAGACCGCGGATGGTGTCGTAGTGGGGCTTCTCCATCTGCCCCAGGAATTGCCGGGCGTAAGCCGACAGCGACTCCACGTAACGTCGTTGTCCCTCGGCGTAGAGCGTGTCGAATGCCAGGGATGATTTTCCAGAGCCCGATACTCCCGTCAGGACGACCAGATTCTTCTTCGGGATCCGGACGTCGATGCCGCGCAGGTTGTGTTCGCGCGCGCCGCGGATCAGGACGTGGTCGAGTTCCATGGAGTCGGTCGACGATACCGGATCTCAGCCATTCCGAGCATCAGCTCTTGAGTAGAGCGCGCATCTGCTCGAGCAACTCGTCAGGGGCGAATGGTTTCTGAAGAAAGCTCGTGTGTTTCTGGTCGGTGAGCAGTGGCGACGTGGGATCCTCCGAGTAGCCGCTCACGAACAGCGCCCGCGCATCGGCGTGCCACCGAATTCTCGAGAAGCTGCATCATGTCGCGCACCAGGACGGAGAGGTCCAGAGTTTCGACGTGAGCCGCTCCCCTTCCCGCGCAGGCCAGCATCTGGCGAGTGAGCGCCGCCGCCCGCCAGGACGCCGAGACCCTCGAGGCGCTGTGCCTGCTGGAATTGCTCCTCGAGGTTGTGGCGATCGGTTACGTCGCGTGTCACCGTCAGGAAACGGCGCTCGCCGTCGCTGCGTTGGTAGGCGATGGTCTGGCTCTCGAGCCAACGCCAGGTTCCGTCCCGGTGACGGCAGCGAAAGGGCGCCCTGAAGGTGGGCTTGCCCGTTTTCACGGTTTCGAGGAACTGTCCAACGATTTGCTCGACGCCGTCGGGATCGACGATCGTGACCGGGGTGGTTCCGGCGCTCTGGTTCGGCGTGTAGCCGAGCAATGTGGCCATCGCGGGGCTCACGTAGAGGACACGGCCCTCGTCGTCGCACTCCGAAATGATCTCGTGGGCGCTCTCGGTGATTGCCCGGTAGCAGCTCGACGAGCAGGTCCGGCGCATTGCGTGTGACGGCGTGGAACCGCTCCTCGCTCTCGCGCAGCGCCGCGTGGGTCTCCTGGATGTCGCTCGCGTCAGGAGCGAGCGGCTCGGTGAGCGCCCCCGGCGGTGTTTCGCGGTTTCGTTCCATCGCTGAGCGATTGTGAGTCCTGAGGACCCCCGGTGACAAGACTGTTGCCGGTGTTTCCGGTCTGAGACCGGACCCGGGAGGCCAGGAATTGAATTAGTCTGCCCGGTTGTCGCGGCCATCCGGCCGAGCGCGGAGTGGAGCGAAGGCCCCCGCTGACGGCTGGCGTGCAGTTTTGCCTTCGAGGTGGCTCCCGGAAGAAATCGGAGATCTTGGACCGTCGCGTGTATGCTAAAGAAATGCCGATACTGACTCGGCGGGAAAAGCGCACGCTCCTTGCTCGTGCGCCCTTGTTCTCGGGCCTTTCGGATCGGGAGCTGGATGCCCTCGTCGAGGCCTGCCGGCCGGTTTCACTCGCTCCTCGGGAGGAGCTCTGCCACAAGGACGACGAGGGAGACCGGGTCTACCTCGTGGTGAGGGGCACCCTGAAGGCGCTCACGACCTCCGAGGAGGGCGACGACATCGTCTTCAACACCATGGGACCGGGCGAGGTGCTCGGGGAGATTGCGTTCCTCGGCAGCGGGCGGCGATCTGCCACCGTCTCGGCCATCACCGAAAGTGAGCTTCTCGCCATCGGGCGCAAGGACTTTCTCATCTTCCTGAAGAACCATCCGGAGGCCTCGGCCGAGCTGCTGATGGTGCTTGCGGACCGTGTCCGCCACCTCAGCGAGCTCGTCGAGGACACACTCTTCCTCAACCTGCCCGTTCGGTTGGCGAAAAAGCTCGTCCACTACGCGTCGGTCTACGGCGACGAGGTGGAAGGGGGTGTCCGAATCAATCTCAAGCTCTCCCAGGAGGAATGGGGTGACCTCGTCGGCGCCACCCGGGAGAGCATTAACAAGCAGATGCGTCAGTGGCATGAGAAGGGGGTTCTGAGCTTCGACAGCGGCTACGTCCTCATCGCCCGTCCCGAGTTCCTCGAGCAACTCGCCGGCTGCGACATCGACTAGGACGCCGCGGGTGGGCGAGCGCTGTAGCGTCGGCTGGGACGCCGCGGGTGGGCGAGCGCTGTAGCGTCGGCTGGGACGCCGCGGGTGGGCGAGCGCTGTAGCGTCGGCGCGATGCTCGTCAGCGAGTCCGGAGGAGCTCTTCAGCGGCGGCGACCGCCCGTTCCGGGGTCAGGCGCGTCATGCAGCGGTGGTCGGTGGGGCAGGCCTTGAGCTGGCACGGGCTGCACTCCACGTCTTCGCGGAGCACGCGCTGTCGTTCGGTGTGCTGGTCCGTGATGCGCGGATCCGTGGGACCCATGAGCACCACCGCCGGTCGATCCAGCGCCACCGCGACGTGGCGTGGACCGGTGTCGTTCGTCAGCACCAGGCTGGCTCGCTCCACGAGCGCCACGACCTCGTCGAGGCGTGGGCCGGGGTCGACCCAGGCGACGCCCGACGCGTGCATCCGGTTCGCGATCCGGTGCGCGATTGCGACCTCGCCCGGACCCGGTGCGACGACGGTTCGCAGGCCCAGGCGCGTCGCCAGAGCGTCACAGGTGTGCGCGAAGTATTCGGGCGGCCAGAGCTTGCTGGCGCCAAAGCTCGCGCCCGGAGTCACCGCGACCACGTCTTCCCCCCGGGCCACGCCGAGGGCGGCGAGCCGCGCCGCACAGCGCTCGCGCGCCGTCGGTGCTACCGCGAGTTCGAGGGCATCTCCCTGGTCCGGGCAGCCCAGCTGTCGCGTGATGCGCAGGTAACGCTCGGTCATCGGAACCGGGCCCGCTCCCGGTTCGTGCCGAAGGGCTTCGGTGAGCAGCATGCGGCGCGCGACGTCGCGTGCGTAGCCCACCCGCTTCGGGATCCCGGCCAGGTAGGGACCGAGCGCCGCGCGGGGAGAGTCGGGAAGCAGCACCGCCCAGTCGTAGCGGCCGCGCTGCAGTCGCCGCACGCGGGAGATGAGGCCGCGCGCGGCGCTCCCCGGGTCGTCGAGGAAGCGGTCGTAGCTCGGGAGCCCCGCCAGGAGTTCGCCGAGCACCGGGCGCCCCTCCACGGTGATCTCCGCCTCGGAGTGCGTGGCGCGCAGGGCGCGCAGGGCGGGTGTTGCCATCACAGCGTCGCCCACCCAGGTGGGTGAGCGCACCAGGATGCGCTCCGGAGCGTTCATCGGGCCGGTGCCGTCTGGAGTCGCCACGCCGAGACGAGGCTCTCGAGCAGCGCGGCACGTGCGGCAATCTCCCGGGTTCGTCGTCCCGCTTCGGGGTCGAAGCCGTCTCGCGCCCGCCCGACGAAGTCGGCGACGAGGGCGGTGAGCGGGTCATCGAGCTTCACGCGACGTCCGGCGTCTGCAAAGGCAAGTGCGTAGTCGGGAGCCACGCAGCGCTGCACCGCGTGGCCATCGATGACGAGCCGGTTCTCGCGCGGATGGGTGAGCTTCTGGTGGAGTTTGATTTCGCTTTCGACGAGGACGTCGTCGGCCACGTAGGTGAAGCACAGGCGCACGCGAGGGGCGTCGGGCGCATCCGATTCGCAACGGATTGCCTCGAGCCGGGGTGCGTCCGCGGGGGCGAGCCGCTGGAGCAGGCTCAGGGGGTGGGGCAACGAGTCGCCGAGCATGCGCGCACCGTCTCCCGCGGGCTCCAACAGCATTTCGAAGCGCCGGGGCGGTTGATCCAGGACGCCCGGGTGGAGGCGCTCGAACGCCGGCAGCGTGTACGGCCACTGGCAGTTTTCGAAGAGCACCAGGCTCGCGTCGGCGAATGCCCGGGCCAGACGCACGGATTTCTCTGCGGCGTCTTCACCCCAGACGAGCGGTTTCTCGCACAGGGTGTGCAGCCCCCGGTTCAGCCCGAGTTCGAGCGCGTCCGCGTGGGTCTCGTGGGGTGAGCAGATCGCCAACGCATCGAGTGTCTCGGCCTCGAGCATCGCGCCGGTTTCCAGGTAGGGACGCGGCCGCACGCCCGCGTTTTGCTGCAGCTGTTCCGCCGCTTGGGCGCAAGTCGTCTCGCGGGTGGCGACGAACGCGACGACCTCGGCACCGGCGGCGCGCAGGTCCCGGGCCACGAAGGGACCGAGTCCCTGACGCGTGCGCCGAGCGCCGACGAGTCCCACGCGCAGCGGCCGGCTCACGTGAGAACCTCGGCGTAGAGGGCCTCGTAGGCCTTCACCATTGCGGCCGCCGAATGGCGCTCGGTGGCCCGCTCCCGGCCCGCAGTGCCGAGCCGGAGGCGCAGTGCGGGGTTCGTCGCAAGCCGCCCGAGCGCTTCGGCCAGTGCCGCTGCGTCGCCGGGGGAGACCAGAAGCCCCGCCTCGTCGTGTCCCACCGCGTCCGCAAGCCCACCGACGCGGCTGGCGGCGATGGGCCGGCCCAGGGCCATGGCCTCGAGCGCCGCGACGCCGAGCCCTTCCCGGCGCGAGGGCAACGCGAACACGTCACAAGCGACCATCAGGTCAGCGATGTCGTCGCGCTGGCCGAGTAGCGTCACCTGACCCGCGAGGCTCAGCTTCTTCACCTGCGTCTCGAGTGCGCTGTGCCCGGGCCCCTCGCCCGCGATCCAGAGCTTCGGGTGCAGCTGGCGCGCGCCGAGTCGGCTCATGGCGTCGAGGAGCACGTCGAGCCCTTTGCGAGGGTGCAGCGAAGCGACGCTCAAGATGCATGTCTCGTCGGCTGTTGCGCCGAGGGCGCGCCGCACCTCGACGCGTGTTCGCTTTGCCACCAGGCGGGCGGGATCGACCGCGCTGGCGACGACACGGATCGCGGCCGCGGGCAGGCCGCAGTCAGCGAGCTGCCCGGCGATGGGCTTCGAGATCGCCACCGCGATGCGGGCTGCCCGCCCGTAGATGAAGCGGTTGCGCCAGCCGCGCTTCATGGCTCGATCCATGCGCCGGGTGGCGAGTGCGGGCAGCCGCAGTCGCTTCGCCGCCAGGCCGCCTATCCAGGCCGCACGCTGCGTGTGGAGGTGGACCACGTCGGGCCGGGCGGCGCGCAGGGCGTGCGCTGCCCGGGAGACGGACAATGGAGACCAGTCGCGGAGGGTGGGGACCTGCTCGATAGCGAACCCGCGTCTGTGCGCCTCGACTTCGCTGCGGCTGCCGCGCGGGCAGACGAGCACGCAGCGATATCCGTGTTCCCGGAGGCCTTCCGCCAGCAGGAAGACCTGCACCTCACCACCGGAGAAGCCCTGCTCCGCGGTCACGTGGGCGATGGCGAGGGGGCGGGGGGCCATGGGGCTTCAGAAGACATTTGCGAGGATCTCGAGTCCTCCGACGTAGGTTCCGATCAGGCTTCCGATGGTGGTCAGCACGAAGACGAGCAAGACGCGCAGCAGGCGGCTGCGCCACCAGGCGCGCGGCGATGCCATGTCGTCGGAGAAGGACTCGAATTCCGAGACGAGTGGAGGCTGGACCCAGGACTGCACGAAGGCCAGTACGGTGCCCGCACCGATCACGGGTGTCAGCGACGTGACCGGGGCGACGAAGAAGGCCGCCGCTACCGTGGCCGGATGGGCGAGGGCGGCGGCGGCAGCGATCGTGCTCGGTACGCCGTTGGCGAGGATCCAGAAGGCCAGGCTTTCGCCCGCGACACTCGCGCCCTTGGTGAGACCGATCCACACGAGCCCTCCGATCACCAGGGTAGGCACGCCCCAGCCGACCCAACGCCAGACCGTAGAGACGGGCGGTACCGTCTCCAGGGCGTGGAGGTCGATCTCGCGCTGTTCTTCCAAGGCGCGACGCATTCCTTCGACGTGGCCGGCTCCAACCACCGCGACTACTCGTTGTCCCTCGGTCTCCCGGATGCGATGGGCGAGATAGGCGTCGCGCTCGTCGATCAGTACCTGTTTGAGCTCGGGAAGGGCGCGTCCGAGATCCTCCATCAGTTCCGAGAGCACGTCGCGTTCGCGCATTTGGCGAAGCTGATCTTCGTCGAGTTCGGCACTCTCGAAGCCACTGGCCAAGAAGTCCGAGACCAGGCGTGCCTTTTTCCACAAGGAGAGTGCGGACCAGGCCCGCCGGAGTGTGACACGTACGTCGCGATCGCATAGCGAGATCGGAATCTCCAGCCGTTCTGCCGTCCGTGAGGCTTCGAGCAGCTCTGTGCCCGGCGTTACCCCGAGCTTGCCTCCCAGTTTCTTCTGATAGGTAGCGAGCAGCAGGTTTGCGATGAGCGCTGCAAGCTGGCGGTTTCGGATCACCTGCTTCAGGTCGAGTGCATCGAATCGACGCTTTTGTGAAAGCGCGGCGAATCGCTGGGGATCGAGTTCGATGCATACTGCGTCGGGGCGCTCGTGCTCGATCACCTCACGCACGAGGTCCGCCGACTCGCGGGAGATGTGTGCGGTCCCTACGAGGATTATCTCGCGATCGCCCACTGCGACCGAGTGGACGTCTCGCGACCAGTCGGTGCCATCCGCCGGACTTTCCATCGGGCCACACTAGCGCACGGCGCTGGGTGCTTTTGCCGCTCCGTTGCCGTTGTCCACTTCCGTGAAGGGGGTCCCGTCGAGGTACAGCGTGCGTCGCTCACGGATCGCCGCTGCGAGGGCAGGGTCGCGCCGTGCCAAGGCGAGGGCGCGGTCGGCGGCGCGCACCGCGTCGTCGGTGCGACCGGCGGCGGCATACGCGGCGCCGAGCGTGTCGAGCATCGCGGCGTGGTACTCTTTCTCGAGTAGCACGTTCTCCATCAGCGCCACCGCCTCTTCCGGGTCGCGCAGATCCGGGTTTGGACTCGTGGCGAGGATCCAGGCCAAGTCGTTGGTGGCGTGGCGCCAGCCGGGGCGCAGCAAGAGCGCGTTGCGAAAGTGGCGCACCGCATCCTGCTTCCGTCCCAGGCTTGCGTAGGTTCGGGCCAGACCGGCCTGGACCTGTTCCGACCGGTAGTTGATGGTCAAGGAGTCCTCGAGCAGCGGCTGCGCCTCCTCGAAACGGTTGGCCTCCGCGAGCGCCAAGCCGAGGTTGGCGCCAGCGCGTGTGCGGCTGGGGTCGAGCGCGAACGCACTTTTGTAGTGTGCGATCGCCGCGTCGAGTTCGCCCGCTGCGACGAGCGCGTCTGCGAGGGCCAGGTGGGGCGCCGCCAGGCGTTCCGGAGGCAGGTCGGAATGCCGGCGCCCGTCTGCGTGAAGTGCCATTCCGCGCTCGAGATGGAGCCGTGCCTCTTCCAGGCGGTCGAGCCGTGCCAGGGCGAGTCCCAGGTTGACGTGGGCCCGGTCGAGATTCGGGGAGAGGGCGATGGCGTGCTGGTACCGGTCGATCGCCCGGTCGAGTTGGTTTCCTCGGGCGAGAAGGTCGGCCAGTTCTGCGTGGGCCCAGCCGTGTTGCGGGGCCAACTCCAGCGCGTGTTCGATCTGCACGGTGGCCTCGTCGAATCTCCCAGCCCGCTGCAGGGCGGCCGCCAGGCGGTGGCGCGACCTGGAATCGTGCGGGGAAATCGCGACGGCCCGTGTTTCCAGGACGATCTCGTTGCGCCAGTGTTCGAGTTGGGCGGCGGTGGCTCCCGACATCGCCAGGACCGATGCGGCTCCCGCGAGCGCGAGGCCGACACGCCCGGCCGCGCGCCCTCCGAACAGGTCGGTGAGTCCCCAGGCTACGGCGATGGACAGGCCGATGAGCGGCAGGTAGCTGTAGCGATCGGCCATTGCCTGGTCGCCCACCTGCACGATTCCAATCATTGGCAGCAGCATTCCCAGGTACCAGAGCCATCCCACGATCAGATACGGGCGCGTTCGTGCGAGCGAGAGGCTCACGCCGCTCACGGTCGCGAGCAGTGCCCCAGACATCGCAACGCGACCCCATCCGAGCGATGCCCGTGGATGGGGGTAGTAGACCGCCAGGTCAGCCGGCCAGAAGCTCTTCTCGATGTAGAGGCGCCACGACTCGATGGCGTTTGCGAGCCGCTGGTCGAGCGGTAGCGCGACCAGGTCGGAGATCGCCTCCCACTGGTCCTGCACCAGCCAGGTCGCGACGCCTGCACCGGCGGCGAGGGCCACCCACGGCAGCTTTTCGACCACAGCGGCGCGCCGGGTCTCGGCGCACCGGAGGCGCTCGAGGGGCCACCAGTCGAGGAGCAGCAGCACGAAGGGCAGCGTTACGACGGTGGGCTTCGAGAGCAGGCCCAGGATGAGCCAGAGCGTCACGGCGGCGTAGCGCAGGCGCCCGGGTCGCTCGGCGTAGCCGGCATAGCTCCAGAGCGCCAGCATGAAGAAGAGGCCTGAGAGCGCGTCCTTGCGCATCGAGGCCCACGCCACCGATTCCACGTGGAGGGGGTGGAGCGCGAAGACGGCGGCCACGAAGGCGCAGGGCCACAGGGCTCCAGTGAGCCGCTGCAGCGCGAGGAAGAGCAGCAGCGTCGCGGCGACGTGCAACGCCACGTTGCCCAAGAACGATCCGGCGGGGTCCCCCTTCCAGAGCGCCCGGTCTACCTGGAGCGAAATCAATGTCACGGGGAGCCAGTTGGCGGCCGTCGTGGTGCTGAACGCCTTGCCCAACGCGTCGACCGGACCATCGAACTCGAGTGCTGGGTTGTGGACCATGACTCGCAGGTCGTCCAGCAGCACGAACTCGTGTCCGCGCACCGGCGCGTACACCCCGGCTGTCACCAGGGCGAGTGCGAGTGAGATCCAGATCCGCTGGAGCATCGGTGTAAGGCTAGTGCGAATCGCGGGAGTGGGCAGGGGTGCGCTGTCGTGCCTCTTTCCTCCGAGATAGTATGGGACGAGCCGTACACGAGGTGTTTCTCATGCACTGCAGCATCCGCAGCGCTCGTCCGGGCGCGGAGTTCCCCTCGCCGTGAGCCGGTGGACGCAACGCTGGCTTCGCTCGCGTCCCGGGGTCGCGGTTGCAGTGGGATTCGCGAGCTTTGTGTTGGTCATGTTCGCACGTGAGGCCGGCTGGCTCGAATCGTTGGAACTCGATGTCTTCGACGAATACCTGCGCGTTGGGCCGCGCACCGTCCGGGAATCGCCGGTCACGTTGGTCGTCGTCGGCGAGGACGAGATTCAGTCCTACGGGCATCCGATTCCGGACGCGGTGATGGCGGACGCGCTCGAGAACCTCGTCGAATTCGATCCGTATGCGGTCGGCGTCGACATCTACCGGGACGCACCGAAAGACGCGGGCTGGGAGAGACTCGAGGCACTCTTTCGCACCCATCCGGAGTTCGTGATCGTCGAAAAGCTGGAGGACGACCACATGTCGGCGGTCACGGCCCCCGCGTTCCTGGACGAACGGCCTGGGCAGGTCGGTTTTTCCGACATGATGCAGGACACGGACGGCATCGTTCGCCGCGGCTTTCTCTTTCTCTGGACCGACGAGGGCGCGCAGCGCACCGCCTTTTCGCTTGCGCTCGCAGTCCGATACCCGGGAGTCGATCTGGCTGGTGATCCCGACGAGCCTTCGTTCGCTCGCCTCGGTAAGACGACGCTGCCACCGATTGAACTCGACTACGGCGGGTACAAGGGGCAGGACATCGGGGGGTACCAGTACCAGTTCGACTTCCGGAGACCCCGCGAAAGCTTCGAGCGCATCACCTTTGCCGAGGCAGTCGAGCGCAGCTTCGACCCGGCGCTGGTAAGAGACCGCGTCGTTCTCGTCGGCACAGTGTCTCCGAGCGTGAAGGACGACTTTCAGATACCCCACGGCATGGTCCATGGGGTGGAACTCCACGCGCTGGCGGTCGACCAATTGATCCGCAATGGGCTGGGCTTCGCCCCAGCCATTCGCACCTGGTCCGAGTGGCAGGAGCGACTCTGGGTGTTGGCCTGGTGCCTCGCCGCGGCGCTCGCGGGCGTGCGCGCTGGCTCGCTGCTGCGTCTGGCCGGCATCGTCGTGTGCGGCATGGCGGCGTTGGTCGGACTGGCCTACTGGGCGTTCCTCGAATCGGTCTGGATCCCCGTGGTCCCCGTGGCGCTCGGGGGACTGGGGGCCCTGGCGCTGGTTGTGGCGTATGTGACGCAGCAGGAGCGCGTGGAGCGCGCCCAGGCAATGAACCTGTTCGGAAAGTACGTGTCGCGAAGCCTCGTGGACAGCGTCTGGGAGGAGCGCGATCTCTTCATGGAGGGTGGCCGGCCGAAGTCCCAGTGCATCACGGTGACGGTGCTGATCTCGGACCTGCTCGGCTACACGTCGCGTGCCGAGAAGAGCGATCCGGCCGAGGTGATGGAGTGGCTCGGCACGTATACGGACCGGATGGCACACCTCGTCGAGATTCACGGTGGCATGGTGAACGACTTCCTGGGCGACGGGCTGATGGCGAGTTTCGGTGTTCCGATTCCGAGCGTCACCGAAGAGGAGATCGCGCACGATGCGACACGCGCCGTAGAGTGCGCCCTTGCGATGGGCGAAGCCCTGGAAGCGCTCAACGAGGACTGGCGACGCGACGGTCGACCGACGGCGCGTCTGCGGGTCGGGATTCTCACGGGTCCGGCCGTGGTGGGTCATATCGGGGCGGACGAGCGCATGAAGTACGCCACGGTGGGAAACACCGTGAACACAGCGGCTCGCCTCGAGACCTACGACAAGACGGCGTTTGAGTTGGAACAGTCGACCTTCCGCATTCTGGTCGGTCAGGCGACGCTCGACCGTATCAGCGACTGCTTCACCACGCAGAGCGTCGGAGACCACGTGCTCAGAGGCCGGGGAGAGCCGGTGACGATCTACCGGGTGCTGGGTCGGGCGCGTGTGGGGAACTCCTGAAGGCGTTTGCCGGGCACCCTCGTCTCGGTGGCCCCAGCCGGCAGGCCTTCACCAGCCCTGGGGGCTGCTCGGGGCATTCAGGGCCGGCGTCGGGTGGCCGAAAAGAAGGGGCGAGAGGTGCACATGGCCGAAGCGATGCTGCAGCAGGAGCCGATCGTGGTCTCACCCGAAGAGGAGCGCTTCCTCAGGGGTTTCTTCCGGCGCCAGATGCTGCCCTGGGTAGTCGCCCTAGTGGTGATTTCCGTCACAGCGATCTGGTGGCTGGCCGATGACGACGGCAGCGTCCGGGAGGCACGAATCGCAGCGGCCCTCGCTCAGGTGCGTACAGAAAACCAGGCGCTGCGCGCGGAAATCGCTGCCGTCACTGAAATTTTCGAAACCGGGAGTTCCCCGGATCGCGGTGCAGACGAACTCGAGCGCCGGGTCGAAGACGCGAAACGGAGCGTGCGCATGATCGAATCACGGATCACGGCCGCGCTGGAGCGGCGGATTGACGCTCTCGAAGTCCAGGCTTCCGCGCCATCGGAGTCCAGAGGGGAGGCTCCCCCTGCCGACGTCGCGGCCTGGGACGTCAGTGCAATTCTCGATCGTCTCTACGCGCTCGAGATGCGCGACGCCGGGGGTGTCTCGGAGCACCGCGTTTCGGTACTCGAGGAACGCGTCGCGGGTCTCGAAACGTCCCGGGGATCCCTGCCCGCAGCGCCCGCACTCGACTGACCGGCACTGCCTTCGGCTCGCTGCGCCGTCCGTGCCTCGCTCGACCGATCAGCGCCGGCATAGATGGCCGGGTTCGGCATCTTCAGTGGTTCCAGCTGGTCTGGCCGTCTCTTCAGCTCCCATCCGTCGCTGGAAGAGCGGATCACGGCGTTGAAGACGGCCTAGTCCTTGGCGTCTGCGCCGCGCTGGATCGAGGCGACACCGGCCAGAACGAGGTGTACGAGTTCACCCTGCCGGCGGGTTTCCGTCTTCGAGAAGACCTGCTTGAGTTGACTCCGGACCGTGTTCATGGTCACGCCGCGGGCCGCCGCGACCTGGTCGAGCGAGTTTCCTTCCGCGATTAGTCGCACCAGTTCGGCCTCGGCGTGGGTGAGGTCGTAGAGTGTCTCCAGCACCGCGGTGGCTCCGATCTGCCCGCCTTCGGGATCGGCGATGAATACGATTGCACGTGCCTCGTTGGTCGAGGTGTCTGGCGGCGGTGCGAGCAGCGGCCCTAGCATCAGCGAGAATGGCCTCCGGCCCGATGGACGCGTCACGCTCATCACCTCGCCCGTTGCGGAGCCCTGCGTGGCGTGTCCGCGCACCGTTTCTTGGATCAGCTCCCGAAAGGCGCGGTTCTCGCGCGGGTCTGCGAGGTGCGGTTGTCCCCGGTGTAGCGAGAACCCGTCTTCGAGCGAGAGGATCTTTCCTGCGCTCCGGTTCTTGAGCACCACGTTTCCGCTTCCATCTACGAGCAGTGCGCCGGTCGGAATCCGGTCGATTACTTCGGTCAGTGCGTCGCTCGCCCGGAGCGCCCCACAGAGGCGAGCGTGTATGGCGTAGGCCCGGCCCAGATGGGGAACCAGGGAATCGAGCAGGTCGAGATCGGAAGCGTCGAAAGCGCGGCAGTTCTCACGCCGATAGACGATCACCCCCGCCAAGGGCAACGCGCCTTCCATCGCGATCATATGGCACAGCGGCCACTCGGCGGCGAGGTCCTGCGGCTTCATGAATTCGAGGTAGAGCGGCCGGGTCGTCAGGTCGGATGCCGGAAGCACATCGGCCGCAGAGCCGAAGCCCCGGCGGAGCAAGTCGGCGTCCATCGACTCCCATCCGAGACCCATGATTGCGTGCTTCACGAAGACCGGGTGGTAGGCCTCATCCAACCAGACCCTGTAGATGTCGTCTGGGTTGGGGATCTCGCGCGGCATCCGCAGCGAGAGTTGTATGGCCGCGCCCCCGAGCATGGATGAAAGCTCTGCGAGGAATTCGTTCCACGCGTCTGGCTCGACGACAGCCTGGTAGATGAACTCGATGAGTCGGTAAGCGCGCGTCTCGTCTCGCATTGGCTCGCTCGGCGCGGAAACCCCGGATTCGTAGCCTCTAACCTAGAATATAGATCAGGGTGCGAAATTGTCGCATGGGGCCGCTCCGGTTGGGAGAGCAAAATGAATGGGGCCCGCTCGATTTTCGAGCGGGCCCCGGAGGAAAGACACGATATGGACTTGTTGGCGTTTTCAAGCCCGCTCGCTCTATCGTCGCCAGCGGAGTGCCCTGGCATGGCAGGGATCGCGGCGGGTTATCCGTGGGACCGCCAACGAGCCCCGTTCCCTCCCTGGCTCGTTCCTCAGATGAAATACCGTGGGCCGGAACGTGGAACCTCCCCTATTTGGGTGGGGTCAGAGGAGAGCGCCGATGTCACCCCGGGGGGGCGCACCCTGCCCGATCAGTGCTCATGGCCCGGCGGACGCGGTATGATGCGCGGTTTGAGGGGGGCATTGTGAGCCTGCATCCGTTGGTCGATTTGGCTGCCGACAGGGAAGTTCGCAAGGCGGCCGGGTTTCGCGCTGTGGCCGCCGAACTGAGCGGCGAGGGCCTGACCGAGCTCTACACTCAGGAAACCGCGAACGCACCGCGACGGCAGGAGGCCGGTCGCAAATATTTCGTGGCGTACAACAGTCGGCTGGCCGCCACGCGCAAACCGGGACGCGACGACGAGCACGCGTCGCTGGCTTTGGCCGACCACTGCTTGCGCAATGGAGTCAATATCGAGCTTCCCGACGACGTCGGCGCGGTCTCGTTCGTACACGCCCAGGTGCCGCTCAAGAGTGCCGCCGAGGACAAGTCGAAAGGGGATGCAGACCCCAACAAGGGCGTGGGACGGCTGGACCTGCTCGGAGCCGGTCCCGATGGCCGCATGGTGGTCGGCCAGGTCCGCTACCTGGCGCCGAGTGCAGCGCGCGGGCGCACCGGGGACACTCCGCTGCGGGCGCTGCTCGAGGGGTTGGCTGCGGTGGCCATTGCCCAGGCGAATGTGGCGGCGTTGCGCGAGGAGGTGATGGCAAAGGCCGGGCTTACGCTCTCGGACGCACCCCCTCTGTTGCTCCTCATCGGGAGTCCCCGTTACTGGGAGTTGTGTCGCAAGCGCGAGGCGCAGAAAGGCGCGGCTTGGATCAAGGAGATGGAACGGCTGGCCGGCGAGATCGAGGCGTCGACGGGTGTCGGTGTCGTGTTCCTGGCGTGCAATGTCGAGGGCGATCCCGGCTGGAGCTACGCAGAAGGGGGGCCGGTTCTGGATGCTGCGCCGCGGCTAGAGCGTGCTTGGGAGTACGATGCCGGCCGTATTCGCCCCAAGCCGAGACCGCGTGCCAAGCAGGTGGATCCGGCGGATCTGCCCGCTGAGCCCGACCTCTCGCGGCCGGTACGTGATTACGCGGTGACCGAGAGCTTCGAGCGCGGCGACCGAATCCAGCACGCGACCCTGGGTCTGGGGATCGTCCAGGGGATCGCCGGCCAGGGCAAGATCAACGTGTTGTTCGGCGACCGCAAGAGCGTGCTCGTCCACGGTCGCCCGGCAGGTGTCGGCATGCCGTCGTCGCCGGCTTCGCCTTTCTCTGCCTAGCGCCGCTGCTCCACGACCATCACCTCGACGCGTCCGGTGGGTCCGACCCACCAGGAAGCGATCCCGGCGGTCACGCTCACGACCAGCGCGGCGAGCATCGCGGAGCCGAAACCGGCCAGGTGGAAGCCGTCGAGCATCGTGGCGACGAGGCCGAGCATCGCCGCATTCACCACCCACAGGAAGAGCCCGAGCGTCAGAATCGTGAACGGCAGTGTGAGCAGAACCGCGATGGGTCGGACCACTGCGTTGACGATGCCGAGGAGGAACGCGGCACCGGCGAGGGTCCCGATTCCTTCGAAACGGACTCCGGGGATCAGCTCCGCTGCGAGCCACAGCCCGAGCGTGGTGATCAGCAGGCGCAGTACGAATCCCGGCATGGTGCCTAAGGAATTCCTCCCTACCCCGGCATTATAGAGGGGGTGGCCGTCTGGGAAATGGCAAGCGGATTGGCCCATTCCGGGTATTTTTCCACCACCGGAACACAGCAAGCCGGTACACTGTGGGGTTCTCAGAGGAAGCTCGTCAGCTTCCGTCGCCACCAGCAAAGAGGTTTCAGGAAGATGAGAAACGCACGCTCAATAGGGATCACCCTCGCGCTTCTGGCGCTTACCGTTTCTGGGTGCCGCACGATCTCCCCCGTGGAAGACGTGCCGCAGGCACCGGTACCGGTTTCCGCGATTCAATTCGAGGCTGGGGAGTGGCGGGTCACCGACCTCGTCGTGGTTGTCACCGACGCATCGGGCACGATGTATGTGAACGAAACCTTCCCTGCGGCGAAGGCCCTCACGGAGAGCTTCGTGCAGGCGATGCCAGCGGCAGACGCTCCCGCGCGCTCTCCCGAGTACGATGCGGGTGCGATCGGTTTCGGCGGCAGCGATCGGATGACCGTTCCCCTCGAGCCCTTCAATCGAGCGGCGCTTGCGCACCAGGCTTCTGACCTCGAGATCATGGGTTCGGTCGATGGGATGGGTGGAACCACCCCACTACACGCGGTGATCGACGAAGCGGCGGTGTCGCTCGAGGGAAAGATGGGGCGCGCCGCGCTCGTCGTCATTTCGGATGGTCTTCCCGACAACCCGGTCGCCGCCCTCGGCGCTGGAGAGGTGCTCATTGCCAGCCGCAGCTCCCAGACCTGTATCCACGCGGTGCAGACCGGAAACTCTACCGACGGCCAGGCATTTCTGAAGCAGCTGAGTGAACTCTCCAACTGCGGCAGCCTCCGCAACGCGTCCGAGGCCACCTCGGCGGCGGAGGTTCAGTACCTGGCGCGTTCTGTATTCGCGGGTTTGGGAACTCCGGCGGTAGCGGCCCCGAATCCCTGCCGGGACAGGGTCCGGTTGAGCGGAATCGAGTTCGCGTTCGACAGATCGACGCTCAGCGAGAAGAGCAAGGAGGTGCTCAGTGTGGCCGTCCGGCAACTCGGCGAGTGTCCCGAGATCAGACTGACCGTCAGCGGCTACACGGATTCGATCGGTACGGCCACGTACAACAACGGCCTGTCCTTCCGCCGAGCGGATGCAGCCAAGGATTATCTGATTGCACACGGCGTCAAGGCGTCGCGGCTCGACGCCGAGGGCTTTGGCGAGTCGGATCCGGTCGCGTCGAATGGCACAGCCGTGGGCCGTGCGGAGAATCGCCGGGTGGAACTCGCACCGATCGACTGAGCGAGTTTTTGGGCGGGCGGGCTATCCCTCGCCCACTTCCGGCGATCGCCTGCCCAGCATCTGCTGGTCGACCTCTCGGAAGTCTACGTCGACCAGAACCGCCTGTGCCTGCGCCGTCAGGGTGTCTCCTGCGTGGCAGGTGGCTTTCGCGACAATTCGCCGACCGCGTCGCTCCGCCACCCACCCTTCGAAACGCAGTTCCTCGTGGAGCGGCGAGATGTGGCGGTAGCGGACCTTGAGAATGGCAGTGACTCCCGAGCCGCCGGCCAGTGCCTGGGCCGCGCCACATACCTCGTCGAAGAGCGCCGCGATCCAGCCTCCGTGGACGCCGCGGGGCGGCCCTTCGAAACGCAGTCCCATGTTCACGCGCCCCAATACGGCCTTTGTGCCATCGGTTCGCGTCACGGTCTCCAGCGCGATGGGCGGAGCTACGGGGTTCAGCTGCCCGCGGATCGGGCTCTGCTCGAGGTAGGCGCGCCGCGCCGCCGGCGAGGTGTGGGGACTTTCGCCGGCGGAGTACCAACGCTCGCGAGGTGGTCCGTCGACCAGGCGCCGCACCTCTGTCGCGAGCCGGGTGGCCTCGACGACGTCTGTTTCCCGCAGCTCGGCCACCGCGAGGGCTTCCGCGATCGCGCGAAGCTCGCCAGCGAGTGCGGCTACGTCGGAGTCTTTGGACATGCTTCCTCGGGTGGGCAGTTTTCTGGAGTGGGCGCCGTATTCCCGGCAAGGGGAGTGGAGCGCGTGGATGCCCGCTGGCTGGCACGCTAGCATCCGTTTGCATGGCGGGAAGATGTGAAGCGCTCGGTTGGGTCCGCACGGTATCGTCGCTGTGGTTGTTTCTGCTTGCGGCCGCTTGTGGCGCTGCACCGGCGTTGGCCGCCGAGCCTCTCAGTGTCGGAGACGTCCTCCCGACAGCGGAACTCGTCGACCAGCACGATGTGGCGCATGGCATCGACGCCGATGTGCGTGTGGTGTTCTTCAGCCGCGACATGGATGGTGGCGCGGTGATCCGTACGGCCCTCGAGCAAGACCCAGAGCTTCTCGAACGCCAGACCGCCGTCTACGTCTCGGACCTGAGCGGCATGCCGGGTTTCGTGCGCGCCGTGATCGTCAAGCCGCGGCTGCGCAACCGTCCTTACCCGATTCTTCTGGACGAGAGTGGAGCGGTTACAGCTGCGTTTCCAAGCCGGGAGGGTCGGCCGACGATCCTCTGGCTCGAGGCCGGGCGCATTCGCCGGGTTGCCCATCCCGAGACATCCGAAGAGTTGCTCGCGCTCATCGCCGCGGGTCCGATCCCGGAGGACGAGTCCGCGGGACCGGATTGAGTTCACCGCGGTGATTCCCCGCGTGGCTCGCTCTGGTGGGACCCGGACCAGTGGTGCGAGGCTCATTTTCCGTGCGGTCCGCCCAGGCGAGCCACCGAAGCGTCAGTCGCACTCCGCGGCGTGTATTGTTCGCGCTCGTTGAAGACCGCCGTGGGTGTCCAGCCCGGAAGCTCGGAGAAGCGACGCACTTTGAAAGTCATTGCGCCGATCGAGTCGATGACCCACGGGTCCTCGTCCTCGTCGAACCACAGCGTCACCATGTGGTTTGCGCCGTCGCGGTTGCGCCGCACGACGGCGCGGAAGAGTTGCTCTGGCGGGAAGCCGAACTGACGCAGGAGTTCGTAGGCGATGAGGTCGAGTCCGTCGCAGTCGTCGCCATTGGTTTCGAGTAGATCCTTGGTCGTGGGCCACGGGTCCGAGGCCGCGTCGGTAGGTGGGTCGAAGCGGTAGTGGCGGCGTGCCTCGCCCTGGGCCCAGTCCGCCACGCGACGCGCCATCGCGAGCCGCTCGGTTGTTTCCCAGCGCCCCATCTTGATCCGCAGCTGGCCCGACTGGCGCTTGCGGCGCAGTGTCGCCGGTTCGGGGAAGCTCGTGTCCGGGCGGTCGTTGCGTTCCCGGACCTGCCACTCGCGCACCTTTTCGAACCACGGATCCGTTTGGCGCCGCGGCTCGGAGAAGAACGCGAAGCCGGACTCCCCGGGTGCTGAACCGGTCGGTGAGGCGCACGCCAGTGCGCAGCACCCGGCGACCGCGACCGCGAAGGCCGTGCCGACATGGGAAAGAAACGCCACGGCCCGAGTATACGAAACGCCATAAGAGGAGGGCCCGGTGGCTTTGGCCACCGGGCCCTCCGGAATCGAGAGAATCTCAGTGCTACTGGAGTTCGAGCGTCAGAGCCTGTCCACCGAGAGTCAGCTGTGCGCCCTGGATGTCGGATTCGAGCCTGATGGTCACGCCGTGCTGGTTGCGCATGGTGAGCGTCGACACGCCCTTGCCCGCTGCGATACCTGCCTCGAGTGCCATGTAAGTGCCCGAGAAGTCGGAGACGTTCTCCAGCCCCTGGACCGGCCCCTCGCCCGCGATGACGGACACACCCAAGTCGCCCAGTGACACTCCCCGCACCTTGAAGGGGTGTTCCTGGCCATCGACGAAGAGGCTGCCGTCGCCGATTCGGGCACCGATACCCGCTGCGATCGCGGTGCTCTGAAGCTCCACGAAGGCCGGCGGAGGTGCGCTCACCGCGTCCTCTACCACCACTGTATCTTGTTGGATTACGATGGTTTCACCGCCCCCTATGTCGTCGGCAAAGGCCACGAACGGGACGAATGCGAAAGCCATGAAAATTGCTGTGATTCGTCTCACTTGAAGTCTCCTCTTTCGGTTGCTCGGCGCCCCCCCGCCGAGGGGAACCTGCCCCTATTTACGAGAGTTGGCGCGAGGTTGCAAGGGGGGCGCACTCATGCGAGATCGGCCCACACCGGGGCGTGGTCCGAGGGGGTGAGACCGTCTCGCTTCTTTCGCCAGCCGCGATCGATCTCTGCGGCCTGGAGAGCCGAACGCGCCGCCGGGGTTCCGAGTAGAAAATCGATCCGCAGCCCCTGCTTGCGGTGGAAGGCGCCGCCCCGGTAGTCCCACCAGGAGAAGGCTTGGCGGTCCGGGTGGAGTTTCCGCCACAGGTCCGAGAAGCCCGCTGAGAGCAGCGCCTCGAAGCGCTGGCGTTCCTGCGGGGTATGGAAGATCGCGCCGCCCAACTCCGCCTCGTTCCAGCTGTCGAGGCCGCTCGGGCAGACGTTGAAGTCCCCACAGATCACCCCTGGCCGGGAGGCGTGGAAACCCTGTTCGAGTTGCTCTGCCAGCGCCTCGAGCCAGGTCAGCTTGCGCGCAAAGTCCTCGTGCTCCAGATGTTTTCCGTTCGGGACGTAGACCGTCGCGAAATCGAGTTCTCCCACGCGGGCCGCAAGCAAGCGCGCGCCAAAGCCCTCGTGACCCGGCAGGCCGCGCTGGGTCACCTCCGGTGTTTCGCGCGCCAGGATCGCCACACCGTTCCAGCTCTTCTGGCCGTGGGTTGCAGCGCGATAACCGACCTCCGCGAACGCGTCGTGGGGGAAGATCTCGTCGGTGAGCTTGATCTCCTGCAGGCCGACCACATCGGGCTGTCGCTCGCGCAGCCAGGCGAGCACGAAATCGAGCCGCGCCCGCAGGCCGTTCACGTTCCAGGTGGCGACGCGCATGGCCCGGCCTGCGACGGCTTGCTTCGCGTGTTTCCAGGAGAGTCGGTGTCGCTACACGACATGGAGCTTCTTCCACAGTGAAGTGGACAGTATGCGCTGCCGAAGGAAATTCGGGAAGCTCGGAGCAGCGATGCAGGCCGATCGTGGGACGCCGATCGCTGTGCCCAGCAAGTCCCCCCGCGAGCCGTGTTTCTCCGGCCATTTGCGCGGGGTAATCTGATGTCATGAGACGGAAACACCGGTCGACCCAGGCCCTCTTGCTGCTCGTTCTCGTGGCCGCCTGTTGCGCGAGTGCCGAGACGCCCGACCGATCGCTTCGGATCCTTCTCACCAACGACGATGGCCACGATGCTCCCGGCCTCGGCGTCTTGCGGGCGGCGCTCGAAGCCGATGGGCACGATGTCGTCGTGGTGGCGCCGTCCGAGAACCAGAGTGGGAGCAGCGTCTCCTACACGAGCCGGGGCAAGCTCACGTGGCACCAGGTGGATCCCAAGCGGATCGCAGTGGACGGTACTCCGGCCGACTGTATCCGGCTCGCGGTTTCGGTGTTTCTCGAGGAGCCAGTCGACCTGATCGTTTCCGGCATCAACTTCGGGCAGAACGTCGGGTCGGGAACGGTCTCGTCGGGAACGGTGGGCGCCGCGATCACGGGCGCGTCCTATGGCATTCCCGCCATCGCCGTGAGCCAGGCAGTGGATGCGAACGATCTCGCAAGGACGGTCCAGTACTTCCCCGACGCGGCGGCCATGACGGTGGCGCTGGTCCGAGAACTGGCGGATTGGAATCGGGCCCCACTCCTGCCGTCCGGAACGGTCCTCAACGTGAACCACCCGCCGCGCAAGGCCGCCGACGTGGAGGGTCTGAAGCTCACGCGCCAGGGCCGCTCTACACTCTACACACTCGTCTACGAGGAGCAGGAGGACGGCTCGCTCACCATGGATTACGCGCCGAACCCGGCGGAGGAAACCGTGGACGGGGCCGACACGACCGCGCTGGCTGCCGGATTCGTGACCGTAACTCCTCTCGAGGGCTCCTGGACCGCAGAGGGCGCGTTCGACGCCCTGCGTCCCCTGGAAGGATCTCGAGGGGCCGTCAGCACACCGGCGCCGAACGTGCGCACCGACTAGGAGCAAACGTATGGGCCGATTTCAGAAGAAGCTCGATTTGCCTGTGCCCGAGCAGGCGTTGCCCGGACGCGACGAGCGCGTGCCGGTGGTCGAGAAGCACTTCGTTCTCGGCAGTTCCATGCAGCCGCCCTGGCCCGAAGGGACGCAGTGGGCGGTCTTCGGACTCGGTTGCTTCTGGGGCGCAGAGCGCGGCTTCTGGCAGCTGCCCGGCGTGTACAGCACTCAGGTGGGTTACACGGCCGGAGTCACACCGAATCCGCTCTACGAGGAGGTGTGCACCGGTCTCACCGGCCACAACGAAGCGGTGCGGGTGGTCTGGGATCCGGTGCAGGTGAGCTTCGAGACGCTCTTGTCGAGCTTCTTCGAGGCCCACGACCCGACCCAGGGGATGCGCCAGGGAAACGATGTGGGCACCCAGTACCGTTCGGGGATCTACGTCTGCGATCCGGGCCAGCGCGAAGCGGCGCTGACCGCGCGGGAGGCCTACCGGCGGGCGCTCGACACCGCCGGACGCGCTGCGATCACGACCGAGATTCTCGATGCTCCGGAGTTCTACTACGCCGAGGACTATCACCAGCAGTACCTGGCCAAGGATCCAGCGGGCTACTGCGGGCTAGGGGGCACCGGCGTTCCCTTCCCGAGCAAAACGGCGGGGGAGGTGTGCCGCCAAGGCCTCGTCGCCCTGGCGCTGGTAGAATTGCTTGCATGGTGCGATCGCAGCTTCCCTCCGGCTTCGTGGCCTTCGTGAAACGGGAATGTCCCACCTGCGCGCTCGTCGAGCCCGTGCTTGCCCAGCTGGCCGAGGATGTCCCGCTTACGGTCTACACACAGGATGACCCGGGCTTCCCTGCGGGCATCGGTCCGGTCGACGACCGGTCGCTCGAAATGTCCTGGCACTGCGGCGTGGAGGTGGTGCCGACGCTGCTGTGCGTGGAAGACGGGATCGAGAAGGAGCGCGTCATCGGTTGGCATCGAGAGGAATGGGAGGCGCTCACCGGAGCGAAACGCCTGGGCTCCGGGCTCCCGGACTCGCGCCCGGGATGCGGCTCGCTCTCGGTCGCACCAGATCTTGCGCCGGGCCTGGCGGCGAAGTTCGGCGGATCCGAACTGCGCTCGCGCCGCGTCGAACTCGCTTCTGCTGAAGATCCCTTCGAGGCGATGCAGGACCGCAGCTGGGGTGACGGTCTTCCGCTCGTGCCGCCGAGCGAGGAGCGTGTGCTGGCGATGCTCGGTGGAACCACCCGGGCGCCCGACGACGTGGTCGCGGTGGTACCGCCGGATCTCGCCGAGTGCAGCGTGGAGAAGGTTGCGGTCAACGCAGTCATGGCTGGCTGCAAACCCGAATACCTTCCCGTCGTGCTCGCTGCGCTCGAGGCCGCTTGCACCGATGAGTTCAACATGCACGGACTGCTCGCGACCACCATGCCGGTCGGGCCCGTTCTGGTCGTGAACGGCGCGGTGCGCCAGCGCCTCGGCATGAACTCCGGCCGGAATGTCTTCGGCCAGGGCAACCGCGCGAACCTCAGCATCGGACGTGCGCTTCAACTCGTCATCCGCAACGTCGGCGGTGGGCGCCCCGGCGAGGTGGACCGCGCCACCTTCGGCAATCCGGGCAAGCTCTCCTTCTGCTTTGCCGAGGACGAGGAAGGGAGCCCGTGGGAGCCGCTCTCCGAGGCGCTGGGGGCGCCGGTGGGCGTCGACACAGTGACGCTCTTTCCCGGCGAGGCTCCGCGGTCGGTAGTCGATCAGCTCTCGCGTGATCCCGAGTCGCTGGCCCGCACGTTCGCGGTGAACCTGCGCACGCTCCACCACCCAAAGCTCGTGATTGCCTTCGACGCCATGCTGGCCATCGGTCCAGAGCACAGCCGCATCTTCCGCGCGGCGGGTTGGAGCAAGCAGAGGCTGGCCGAGCGCTTGCACGAGTTGCTGCTGATTCCCGGTGCCGAACTCGTACAGGGTGCGGGCGGCATCGCCGAGGGTATGCCGGAAAGCGTGAAGGACGCGACGATTCCGAAGTTTCGGCCTGGCGGGATCCTCATCGTTCACTGCGGTGGCGGGGCAGGGCTCTTCTCGGCCATCATCGGTGGCTGGGCGGGGGGTGCCATGGGCAGCCAGACCGTCTGGAACGAGATTCGGCCGTGAAGGAGATCGAGTCGTGAGCGCGGACCGCATCCTCCTCGATCCGACGAACGAGCAGAAACCGGCGACACGAGAGCGCCTGCCCCGTTTGGAGTCGCTTGCCGGACGGACGGTCGGCTTGCTCGATATCGGCAAGGCGCGCGGCGACGTCTTCCTCGACCGGCTCGAGCAGAAGCTGCGCAGCGCGGGGGCCGAGGTGCTGCGCTTTCGAAAGCCCACCTTCACCAAGCCGGCGCCAGTGGATCTGCGCCAGGAAATCGCCACCCGCTGCGACGCGGTGATCGAAGCCCTAGCGGATTGAGGCAGCTGCACGTCGTGCAGTGTGCACGACACGGTCGATCTGGAGACCCGCGGTGTGCCCGGTGTTTTCGTCACCACCGTCGAGTTCAGAGACGGCGCCGAGGCTCAGGCAGAGGCGCTGGGTGCCGATCCCGCGGTCGTGTACGTCGAGCACCCGATCCAGGACCGCACCGATGACGAGATGCGCGAGATCGCCGAGCGCGCGTACGACGCGCTTGAAGCCGGACTTGTCGAGGGCTGAGCTACGCTGATCGCGCCTCCCCCATTGGCCCACGAGGACCCATGACCCGCGCCCGGCTCCTCGTCGTTCTCGCCTACGGCGTTGCCTTGGCGGTGGCGGTCGGCATCGCGGTACATACCGATGCGGAGCACCCGATCGCGATTGCCCTCGAGGCTGGCCTGGGCGCGGCCGCGGCCGTCTTCGCCTTCAGCCTGGTCTTCCGCAACTCGAGCTTCTACGACCCGTACTGGAGTCTGGCGCCGCTACCGGTTGCGCTCTACTGGGCGCAGCGGCCCGAGATCGTTGGCGTCAATCCGATCCGGCTGGCGTTGGTGGTGACGCTGATCGTGGTCTGGAGCGTGCGGTTCACCTGGAACTGGACGCGTCGCTGGCAGGGACTCGGGGACGAAAACTGGCGCTGCGTCGAACTCGCGCACAGGACCGGAGCTCTCTATTGGCCGGCGAGTTTCTTTGGGATCCACCTGTTGCCGACCGTGTGGCTTTTCGTCGCGCTATTGCCCGTGTACGTCGTGATGGCCGTGGGCCGTGAGCCTTTCGGCTATCTCGATATCGTCGCGTTCGCGGTGACGCTGGGTGGCATTTTGCTCGAGGCACGGGCCGACAATGAGTTGCTGCGCTACCGCGCTTCGCATCCCGCCGCGGATGACTTTCTCGCGAGTGGCGTGTGGTCGTGGTCGCGTCATCCGAACTATCTGGGCGAGATGGGCTTCTGGCTCGGTCTCTGGCTGTTTGCCCTCGCGGCAAACCCCGGCTGGTGGTGGACTCTCGTGGGACCCCTGGCGGTCATCGCGATGTTCCGCTGGGTGAGCCTCCCCTGGCTCGAGACGCGCATGGCGCTGCGGTGTCCGGCCTACGCGGACTGGGCAGAGCGTTCGTCGCTGGTGCTCCCGGGCCGGCCCAGGCGGGGCTGAGGCATAGGCGGCGAGAACGGGCGAGGTTTTCGGCGCCCATCTTCCCCGAGCGGGGATCCGCGGGAGAGCCTGGCGGTCGAGGAACCCGGGAGAACGCACCTCCCGCGTGCACACGGGCGTTGCTCACCTATTTGGGTGAGACCAAAAACCATGGCCCGTTTAAGGGATTCGCCGGCTGGACTTTCGCGGCACTCTGCTCTCGTGGAAAGACCCGAGACATGGTGGCGTTGCCTCATCCGGCCCAGTGACCGGAGATACCGGCACAGGGCTTCACATCGCATCGTCCAGAACACTCGAGTGCTGCGTCGCCAGCGGGATGTTTTCACGGACCTAGGGGGCGTTCCCTCCTCTTAGCCTGCTCCCCTGCACTGGGATGGGGGGAGCGCCACCTCGGTTCGCTCGAGCGGAGCCCGCTACTCTCCGCTCTCATGAAGATCGGACTTTGCTTTCCCTACTGGTCCCACCAGGCTCCAACTCGAGATTTTTTTCTGCGCTGGTACCGCGCCGTCGATGAGGGGCCGTTCTCGAGCATTTCCTGCGGCGAGCGCATCGGCGGGCCTTCGGTCGAGATGACGGCGGCTCTCGCCGCCGCTGCCGCAGTGACCCGCCGTGTGCGCATTGTTCCGACGCTCTACATCGCCCCCATGCATCAGGCCGTGTGGATGGCGAAGCACGCGGCGACGCTCGACGTGCTCTCCGAGGGCCGCGTATCGTTGACGATCGGTGTCGGCGGCGGCGGCAAGGACTACACGGCCATGGAGGTGGCACCCGGCCCCCTGCAGGCGCGCATGGAGGCGCAGGTGGCGGTGATGCGGCGGGTCTGGCAGGGCGAGGCGCCGGCCCCGGGTACCGTCCCGGTGGGACCCGAGCCGGTGCAGCCCGGCGGACCGCCGGTCTTCGCCGGGGTGATGCGCCCGAAGGCCATCGCTCGGGCGGCGCGTTGGGCCGACGGGGTCTTCTCGTGGTCCGGCAACGGCGAGCGCACCGAACTCGCCGCCCAGCTCGAGCAGGTGCACAAGGCCTGGGAGGCCGCTGAGCGGGACGAGGCGCCCCGGTGCATCGCCGGCTTCTGGCTCTCGCTGCAGGGCGACGGCGGAGAAAGTTTGCGCAACCACGTCGCCGAGTACGTGGGGATGCACGACGCGTCTATCGGCCGGAAGATGGCCGAGACGATGACGCGCTTCACCCCCGACGCGGTCCGGGAAGCACTGGACGGCTACGAGGCGCTCGGTGTCGAGGAGTGCCTGCTCAACCTGACCAACCGCGACCTCGCCGAGGTCGATCGCATCGCCGAGCTGGTGGCCGGGCGCGGCTGAGCCCGGGACCGGCCTGTCTGGATCCACGCTCAGGGCCTCGGGGTGCCGGTTTCACGGCGTTTCGGTGGTCCGGGTTCCAGACAGTTCGTATTTGCGGAGCTTGTGGCGCAGTGTTCCCCGCGGAATCCGAAGCCGGCGAGCCGCGGCCGCCACGTTTCCATCGCTGCGCTCGAGCGCCTCGAGGATCTCTCGGCGCTCGAACTCGGCGACCTCTTTCGAGAGGGTATAGGCCGACGGTGTGGCGGGTTGCTCCCAGAGTACGGCCGCGCCGGTGTCGGGGCTTCGCGCGATGGGCAGCGAGGGGAGACTGGAAGCCCCGAGAACATTGAGCCTGTCGGACACCATCAATCGCTCGAGCACGTTCATCAGCTCGCGCACGTTTCCGGGCCAGGGGCGGCGTCCCAGTGCTTCGAGTAGATCGCCGGTGGGGAGGGGGGGCGTGCGCCTGAGCCTCTGGGCGATGCGGCGCAGGCCGTAGCCGACGAGGGCTGGGAGATCCTCGAGCCGGTCCCGCAGTGGCGGCATCGCCAGCTCGAGGACGCTCAGGCGGAAGAAGAGGTCGGCCCGAAAGCGCTTCTCTCCCACGGCGCGGTACAGGTCGTGACTGGTGGCGGCGACGACTCGCGCGCGCATGCGCAGCGTCTGCGTACCCCCGACGCGCTCGTACTCCCGGTCTTCGAGCACCCGCAGCAGCTTCGCCTGGAGCCGGGGCTCGAGGTCTCCGATCTCGTCGAGGAAGACCGTACCGGAGCCGGCTCTTTCGAAGCGTCCGGCGTACTGGTGGGTGGCACTGGTGAAAGAGCCGCGTTCGTGACCGAATAACTCGCTCTCGATCAGCGTGGCCGAAAGTGCCGCGCAGTCCACGTGGACGAACGGAGCGCCCGACCGCAGCCCGAGATCGTGGAGCAGGCGTGCCGCCAGTCCCTTGCCCGTGCCAGTTTCTCCGGTGAGCAGGACGTTTGCCGGGAGGGGGGCCATGGAGCGAAGCTCTTCGCCCAGGCGCCGCATCGCCGCACTTTGTCCGACGAGCCGTTCCTCGATCTGCGTTGATCCGCTCATGTGTTGCTCCCTTGCTGAGATACAACACACACTCCAGGTTTTCGGCTCCAGGGACAATGTCGCACTTCGTCCGGAAGTGTCCACGCTGTCCGAAAGTGTGACGCTATCGACTCTCGCCGGGTAGCGAACGGCGCCGTTCCAATGTCGAGACCGAAAACAGCTTGTCATCGATAGGGGCACCGACGATCAGGTCCCGAAATACGACTTCGGTCGAGGTACCGCGCATCGAGTTCCGCACGAACATGCGCGTGGGAAGCACGTGTCCCTGCTGCTCCACCATGTCGGATCGGTCGGTCGTGATGATCCGGAACGGATCTTCGCTGCCGCGTTTGAAGTACCTCGATTCGAGGATGGCGTAGTCCGCTGCAGCCACCACGAAGTCGACCCGTTCGTACGTGAAATCTTCGATGGGCTTCGCACCGATCGTCCATGCCGGTTCACCGCGCTCGGTCACTTCGAGAGATACCACTTCGTATTCGTCGACCCTTCGCCGCTCCAGGTCCTCGTAGGTGACATCGCTTCCCAGGAAGGCGTCGCCGCGTTGCGAAGTGTTGATCCGGCGAACCTTCTGGAGAGATGGCAGGTAGATGAAGGCATCGTGACTTCGCTCGTGGGCCTCGATCGTGAGGATTGTCATGCCGCGCAGATACTCGGGCCAGACGAGGCGCCCGATCGTGTGCGTGCGCCCCTCGATTCTCTTCGAAGCCGCCCGGAAGCGTCGCACGCGCTCCTGGCCGTTGGTATTCCGGAGAATCAGGTCGATCGTCGCGGTCATGTCAGCGCCGTAGCGATTCTGGAAGGCTTCCCCCAGGAGTTTTTTCGCCTGGAACTCGATGGGGCTTCCGTGATCGTCGGCGGATGCAGTGGCGATCATGAGCGAGCCTGGAGGGGCCAGCGCGAAGAGTGCGGGTAATCCGGGAAACAAGAGCGGTGAGATGCTCCTTATGTCGAACGCCTTTCGATTCTGAGTGAGACGATGACTTGCGTGCCGTTTCCGACTTCGGACTCGAGAGTGATGCTTCCGCCGAGTGCTTCGACGATTTCCCGCGCCGCACTGAGGCCGATGCCGAGGCCGCCCTCATCGCGACGGGTGGTGAAGCCGGCCGTGAAGACTTGGGCCGCCACTTCGGGAGTCATGCCGCAGCCGCTGTCCGACACCGCAATCTCGATTTTCTCTCCGTCGTGGCGGGCCGAGATCTCTACGGGTTGGTCGCCAGCGGAGGCGCGAACGGCGTTGTCGAGCAGGTTTGCCGTGACGCGTATCGTCGCAGGGTGGACGAGTACGTTGCGGGCTGACGGATCGAGACGCGTCGTCACCCGCTCTGCGCCGTGAATCCGGGACACCTGCCGCGCGGCGAGCCCCAAGACTTCTTCGAGCCGGGTGGCGCCAGCCTCTGCATTGGAGCGCGTCGATTCTTCGACGAAGTCGTGGAGCGATTCCTGGACTCCGCTGGCCAACTCGGCGATCTGCCTGGCATCGCGGCGAAGGCGCTTCTCGTCACTGAGTCTTTCCGGCAGGCGTTCGGCCAGCCGCACGATCCAGTCGAGTTCTTTGCCCAGATCGTGGGCCAGCGCCAGGGCGACCCGTCCCGTGGTGGAGTGGCGTTCTGCCGTGACGAGTTCGCCGGCGAGCCGCGCGCTCTCGAGAGTTTTCGTCGCCTGGGTGACGAGGGCCTCCACCTGCTGGAGTTCGATGTCCGAGTAGGGCCTTGCGTCCGGACGGGAGCCGATGACCACGAGCCCCAAGAGACGTCCGCCGGATCGGAGCGCGGCGCTCGCCTCGATGCCCCGGTTGAGCAGGTGGTGGAAGAGTTCCGCGTGCTCGGAATCCTCTCGCGCGAAGTGCACCACTGTCGCTCTGCCGAGCAGGACGCGCATCTTGCGTGCGGTGGCGCCCTCCGACGGGGGATTGCGTCCGAACGGACAGGCCGGTCGCCAGATGCCGTCCAGGTTCAGGAAGACGCAGCCCCGTTCCGGTTCTACGGTTCGCTTCAGTGCTTCCGTTAGCAGACGGGCGACTTCGTCCTCGTCCGTCAGGGTTGCGACGTGCTTGGCGAAGGCGCGCTGCTCGGTGCGGAAGGCGTGGAGTTTTGGCAACAGCATCGAATCGATGATTCCGGGGACGCGCCGGAGCAACATCTCGGCGACTGAGAGCGCGATCAAAGACAGGAGGAAGGTGCGCACGATGGATGTCTTGCCGGCTCCGGTCAGATCGGCGCCCACCTCGAAGACGAGGGTTACCAATCCGGCGGCGCCCATCAGGTAGATGAGCCGGCCAATCGACCGCCGCGCGTCCCAGCCGACGTTGAAGAGGTTGTACCGCGTGATCGCGAGGCCGATCGGGATCGGAAGCATGACTGCGGCCGATGTGACGAAGGTGGTGAGGAGATCCGGAATACCGGTCGCACGCGGTGCGATTGCGAGCGTGGGAACGAGGGGGAGGAGGAGCGCTCCGTAGCAGAGCACGCGCGCCCGCGCGCGCTCGATGGGCGAATCGGATTCGCGGAGCGCGAAGGCGCACGAGGCGACGAAGACCAGCCAGGCTCCAGCGGTGAGTGCCAGCACAGTGAAGAGGAATGCGGGCCAGACACTGGGGTTGTGGACGATGGCGAACCAGCCCGCCGGAACGAGCACGAACAACAGGAGGTAGGGCAGCCACTGGCTGCGCGGCGCCGCCCGGATCATCCGGCGGTCCCGTGGGAATACGAGCGCCAGGTGGAGGACGACCGGTGGAATCGCGCTGAACGCGAGCATGGCGGCTGCGACGTGGAGCGTCGATTCCCGACCGCAGAGGGCAGCGATGCTGATCGTGGCGACGAGGCCGTACACGATTGCGAAGGGAAGCGCTGCATGCGCCGTCGAGCGCCAGAGAATCGAGAGCGGGAGCACCAGCAGGAGCGCCGCGAGCGCCCCTGCGAGAACGCCTCGCTCGATGCGTTCGTTCGGCCCCACGCGGTGTACCGGAAGCGTGCGCCGCTTGCGGCCCTGCGGTGTTAGAGCCTCGACCTCCAGCGCCTCTCCAGCGCTGTGGAGGGCGTGGTGCATGGCGCCGCCGTATTGCACCGCGAGTCGTTTGCCGTCCACGTCGGCTGCCGTCAACAGGTCATCGGGGTGCAGGGGGCACGTGCTCTGACCGGGCATGTTGACGACGCGACCGTTGGGAAGGATCCAGCAGTCGGTTTCGCGGATCGTGCGCCCGTCCCAGGGCAGCGCTGCGACGACGAGGAGCCCCAACGTGGCCACGATGGCCGCGGTGGCAAGCCCTCTCCCACTCTTCCAGTTGGTCCGGAACAAGTTCCTCAGTTCCTCTGGCCGGCGAAATCGAAAGCGAGTGTGGGCAGGACGGCCGGTGTCGACCGGAGCGCTTCGAGCTTCGTGACCGGAGCGCGGAACCCGAAGCTCGCGCTGGTCTGTCCTGCGCGGGTCATCGGCGCGTCTCCGTGAGTGGGATCCCGTGGCGCTCGATCAACCGGTAGATCGCCCCGCGGCTGCGTCCGAGCTTCCGGGCGGCACGGCTCACGTTTCCGCCAGTGGACTCGATGGCGTGGATCACTTCCTCGCGCTCGCGCAACGTATTCTGTTCGCGGATTCCGGCGATGCTCGGCTCGTCTTCGGAGAGGATCTCCTGCACGAGCTGTCGGCGGATGGTCCGGCCGCGCGAGAAGGCAACGCAGCGCTCGATGACCCGTGCGAGGCCCACGCAGTTCTGCCGCCAGGGGTATGCGCTGAGGGTTGCCTTGGCGGCGGGAGACAGGCGAACCTGGCGCCCGATGTGCTCCGTGGCGCGTCGAGTCAGTGCATCCGCCAGCTCTGGAACATCTTCCGAGCGCTCGCGCAGCGGGGTGAGTTCGATCACGATCCTCAGCAGCACGGCGGCCAGGTCGGATTCGAACGCTCCGCTGCGCACCCGATCGACGAATCGCTCCGAGGCCGATGCGAAGAGCCGGACCGGGTCCCGCAGGTTGTCGCTCACAGAGCGGGCGACCCGCTCACCCCAATACCGCTGGGCGGTGGGCGAAAGCGCCTCGACACCGTCCAGGTAGATGGCACCCGTTGCCGGAAGCCGCCCGCCGGGTTCGAAGTTCGCACAGTCGAAGGTCGCGAAATCCTCCTGCGCGGTGGAGCCGAGCTCGTGGAGGGCGGAGACGACCGAGTCTCGTCCTGTTCCCTGCTCCCCACAGACGAGTACCGGTGTGCGCAGCGGTGCGAGGGCGGATACGCGCTCGCGCACGCGGCGCATCGCGTCGCTCGAGCCGATCAGGCGACCCGCGAGATCGGTGTGTTCGTGCGACGGGCGATTGCCGGCCACTGCCCGATCGACCAGGCTCACGAGGTCCTCGACGGTCACGTCGGAAGAGGCGACGAAGTCGTCGGCGCCCGCTTTGAAGGCCGAGGCGGCGCTCTCGATCGATCCGCGCGCCGTGAAGAGCAGAACCGGGATGTCCGAGCTGGCGCGAATCCGGTTCAGGAGCTCGAGCCCGTCGCTGCGCGGCATGACCATGTCGGAGACCACGACGTCGGGTTGGTGCTGGCCGAACAGGCGCCACCCCTCGACGCCGTCCTGTGCCTCCACGACGGCGTAGCCGGCGTCCTCCAGCTCGTGCGCCAGTGCGCGCCTCGGACGGGCGCGGTCGTCTACGACCAGAACTACTCCAGGCATTGCCATTGCTCCTGCACGGAATGATATGTCCCCAAAAATCTATTTCATTGAAATCATTGGTACTTAGTGTTTAGAAGTGTTCGGAAGTGTCCGTTGGTGTCCAAGTTTTGAATGGCTGCAAACAGGCGAAAGAGTGGAAGAAGTCACGCGTTTTAGCCCGAAAACCACTTCATTCGATTCACTAATGACGACTGTTTCGTCCGGCCCCCGTCACCGGTTTCTGCTGCCCGTGGCAAGCTCTCGCCATGGAGGCCGACTCCCCGGCGCAGATCCTGAGCCCCGAGGACCGGCGGGTGGTGGGCCGCTGCCTCGCGGCCATGGGGTTCTTGAGCAGCGGCTCGCTGGTAGGCGTCGCCTCCTCGCTCTATCTGGTGAACCACGCGCCGCCTGGCTCGGGCGCTTCGTTCGCTTCATGGAGCGGTTGTTCGCCCGCGTACCGCGCGTCGTCGTGTTCTGCATGGCCGGACCCACGGTGAGCGCGCTCGCGGGCATCTCTCCCATGCCGGGGCGCGTGTTCACCGGACTGGCCCTCAGTGGTCTCGTGGCACGGCTCGTGGCGGTTCTGTTCTTCGCGGATTCGCTCCGGCCGTACATCGAGCTCGTGCTCGCGTGGATCGACCGCTACTGGATCCCGGGCACGCTCGTGCTGGTGGCGCTCGTCGTCCTGTACCAGTGGAAGGGCCGCCGGCGCGTCCCCGCGTTTTGATCGGCACCCCGGTGTGGGCTTCGCGTATGCTGGCGCCGAGGAGGACACCATGCACGTCGAAGGCGGCTGTTATTGCGGCGCGTTGCGCTACCGGGCCGAGGGAGAGCCGGTCTTCAATGGCCAGTGCCACTGCCGGGAATGCCAGTACCTGACCGGCGGCCACCCCAACCTGGTGTTGGGCATGCCGGAATCGGGTTTCGCCTACACGAAGGGCACGCCCAAGGCGTTCACGCGCACCGACCTCGACGCACCGGTAACGCGCGAGTTCTGCGGCGAGTGCGGGACGCAGGTGCTGAGCCGCGCCCCGATGATGGCGGGGGTCGTGATGCTCAAGCCCGGTACCTTCGACGAGCCGAGTGTCTTCGGTCAGCCCCAGATGGTGATCTTCACCATCGACAAACAGGCTTTCCACCAGCTTCCGGAAGGCGTTCCCAGCTTCGAGCGCCTGCCCAGCTAGAACGGGGCTTGCGGCTCGGCGGCTTCCACCAGCAGGGTCAGATTGTGCACGGCCACCACACGGACACGCGCGCCGGCGGGCAGCGGGGCGGCCCCCGCCGCCAGGCGGGCGGTCCAGCGCTCGGGCCCGATGTGCACCGTCCCGGGTGCGTCCGGCGCGAGCGCCTCCTGGGCGACTCCGGTGGCCCCGAGCATGCCGTCGACACCGCCGGAGCCCGTGTGGGTCTCGTAACCGATCCGCAGGATCGGATAGAAGGCCGCGTCCTTGAGTACCCAGAGGCCGAAGAGTCCCCAGGCCAGCGGTTCGCTGAGCGATGTCCAGCGCACGAGCAGAACGAGGCTCACCCCGACGATGAAGAGGCCGGGGATCTGCAGCAGCATGTAGCGTCCGAGCGCTCGGGAGATCGCCACGCCCCGAATCTACCATCCGGGCGCGCCGCGGCGATCCGCTGTAAAAACGGGGGCTGACTTCCGAGGATCCCCCTTGGCCACTGGTCCCCTCGCCTGTTTGCTGCTCGCGGTGACACTCGGTTTCGCGCCGGGCGCCCGGGCCGAAGAGGGCGTGCTGTTGGCCACGACGACGAGTGTGCGGGACTCGGGCCTGCTCGACACGCTGCTCCCGGGCTTCGAGGCGCGCAGCGGCTGGCGCGTCCAGGTGGTGGCCGTGGGAACCGGTACGGCGCTTCGCATGGGGGCCGAAGGCAATGCCGACCTGCTGCTGACCCACGCGCCGGCCGCGGAGGAGGAGCTGGTGGCTTCGGGCGCCGTTGTCGGGCGCGTGCCGTTCATGGAAAACCATTTTGTGCTGGCCGGGCCCGCCGATGACCCGGCCGGCGTGGCCGAAGCGTCCAGTCCGGCCGACGCCTATCGCCGGATCGCTCGGTCTTCCGCTGCGTACGTGAGCCGCGCCGACGACTCGGGTACGCACAAGCGGGAGAAAGCGCTGCTGCGCGAGGCCGGCCTTCCGGAGACGGGCGGTTGGGACGGCTTCGTGCGCACCGGCGGGGGCATGGCGCTCACGCTCCAGGTCGCCGGTGAGCGGCGGGCCTACGTGCTCTCGGACGTGGGGACCTTTCTGGCGTTTCGCGACATCACCGGACTCGTCGCGCTCTCGAAGCCTTCGCCCGCCTATCGCAACATCTACGCCCTGCTGCGCGTGAGCCCGGAGCGCTTTCCTCGGGTGCACGCGGAGGCGGCGCGTGCGCTCGAGACATTCTTCCTGGCCAGCGAGACCCGGGAGCAGATCGCGCGCTTCGGCCAGGATCGGTTCGGGCGGGCATTGTTCGTCCCCCTCGCCGCCGAGTCCGTCCCGTGACCGAGCTTTCGCTTCCGCTGGTGCTAGCGGTCACCGGCCGCACTCTGGCCGTCTGTGGCACAGCGCTCGTCGTCGCCCTCCTCGCGGGTCTTCCCATCGGCATCTGGCTGGGACGCCGGCGCTTCCGCGGTCGCGTGCTCGGGGTCTCGCTCGTGAACTCGGGCATGGGTGCCCCACCGGTCGTGATCGGGCTCCTCGTCTCGATGCTCTTCTGGCGCAGTGGGCCCCTGGGTTTTCTCGAGTGGATGTACAGTCCTCGCGCCATGGTGATCGCGCAGGTCGTGATCGCGCTGCCGCTCGTCATCGGCATCACGCTCGCGGCCGTGGGTGCCCTCGACGAAGACTGGGAACTCCAGGCGCGCACCCTGGGCATCCCACGCGGGCGCCGGCTCTGGCTGCTGCTGCGGGAAATTCGACTCGGCGTACTGGCCGCCGTCATCGCGGCGCTCGGTGCGATCCTCTCCGAGGTGGGCGCCGTGCTCGCCGTCGGCGGCAACCTGGAAGGCGAGACGCGCGTCCTCACCACGGCGATCCTGATGTACACGCAGATGGGCCAGTTCGAGCTGGCCCTGGCGCTGGCGACCGTGCTCCTCGGCCTGACGCTCGTGGTGGCTGGCGCACTGACGGTGGTTCAGCAGGGAGGTCGCGCGTGAGCGACGCCGTCCTCTCGGCGCGAGACCTGGTCGTGCGCCGCACGTCGCGCAGCGGCGTCTTCGAGCTGCGGGTCGATGCGTTGGATCTCGTGGCGGGCAGTGTGCTCGCGGTGCTCGGGCCCAACGGCGCGGGGAAGAGCACGCTGCTGCGTACCCTGGCCGGGTTGGAGAAGCCGTCCGCGGGCCGGATCGAGCGGCGTGTGCGCGGGCCGGTGACGCTCGTCTTCCAGCGGCCCATCGCGTTTGCCGGCAGCGTTGCGCACAACGTCGACGTCGCGCTGGCTGGGCAGGGCCTACCACGCGAGGAGCGCCACGCCCGCGTCGCCGAGGCGCTTGCGCACTTCGATATCGCGCGGCTCGCGGCCCGCAACGCGCATACTCTGTCGGGCGGTGAGCTGAGGCGGTTGGCGCTGGCGCGTGCCTTCGCTCTGCAGCCGGCCGTGTGGCTCCTCGATGAACCCTTCGACGATCTCGACCCCGCAGGCCAGGAATCTCTTTCGCTCGATCTGCGCCGGGCCATCGCCGGCACCAACGCGGCCGTGGCCGTCGTGACCCACGACCGGCGCCGGGCGCTGCTGCTCTCGGACCGCATTGCCGTGCTGCTAGCGGGGCGCCTGGCTCAACAGGGCGGCCGGGAGGAGGTGCTGACGCGACCGACCAGCATTCCCGTGGCGCAGCTCGTGGGTATGGAGAACCTGGTGGAAGGGGTACTGGTGCCGCCGCGGGACCCGGACGAGAACGGCGCCCTCGTCGTCGACGGGCAGCATCGCATTCCGGTGTGCGCAGAAGTGTGCCGCGGCATTTCGGCGGGCCGGTGGCTGGGCGGTATCCGCCCCGAACGTCTGAAAGTGGATGTGGGACGCGGCGAGGGGGTGCCGATCGGAAAGGCGGTCGTTCGCACGGTCGTTTCCGATGGTGTGGCGGTGATCGTCACGGTCGTCTGGGCCGGTCGCGAGCTTCGGACCTACCTGCTGGCCGGCCGCGGCCTGGCCCGGTCGCTCGCACCGGGTGATTCGGTGACGCTCTCGGTTCGCCCCGAGGACGTTCACTTGATGGCGCCCTGAGCTTCCGGATCAGATCCAGCGCTCGCCTGCCAAGATGGCGGCTCGTAGCTCAGCGGTGAGCGGGACGTACGCGCTCGCGTCCTCGTCGCGCACGAAGAGCGGGTCGGAGATCTGCTCCGGGTCGAAGCCCTCCTGCTGAAGCGCCACCTTGCGCAGCTTCAGCGTTCCCGTTACGTCGGCCTCGCTGCAGAGGCGAACGAATAGCGGTGCGGCGAAAGGGGGCAGGTGGTCGTCGACGTAGGCGTAGAACGCCGCGGGGTCGAACCGGTTGCGGCGACCGGACGTCACCAGCGCCGCCATACCCGCACGCCCATCCCGGCCCTCGACCGCAACGCCGTAGACGTTCACCAGCTCGAGTCCCGAGAAGCTGCTCAGGCATTCGGCCACCTCCTGGGTCGAGACGTTCTCGCCCTTCCACCGGAAGGTGTCGCCGATGCGATCGACGAAATAGAGCCAGCCACCGGAGTCGATCCGCAGCAGGTCCCCGGTTCGGAACCAGGAGTCTCCCGGCACGAAGGCGTCCCGGAGAACCTTCTGCTCCGTGGCCTTGGCCGAGGTGTAGCCCTCGAAGCGTCCTCCGAGCATCCCCTTCTGGCTGATCCGGCAGAGAAGCTCGCCCGGCTCACCGGGTGCACATTCTACGCAAAACCCCCGCTCGTTTCGTTCGAGTTCGTCGCGTTCGATGTCGTAGCGTGCGGTTCGGACGTTTCCAAGCCGACGACCGAGCCTGCCGCCGGGCAGCCGGCCCACCGCCCCCACCTTGCCGCTCATGTTGAAGAAGGCGAAGTTGCCCTCGGTTGCTCCGTAGATTTCGATGATCCGTTCGATGCCGAAGCGTTGCTGAAATTCCCGCCAGATGTCCGGCCGCAGGCCGTTGCCCATGGCGGCGTAGACCCGGTGGTCGCCGTCGTTGTCCCGGGGCTCCTGGTGCAGGAGATAACGGCAGAATTCTCCGACGTAATGGAAGCGGGTAGCGCCGAACCGGCGACAATCGTCCCAGAAAGCGCGGGCAGAGAATTGCCGGCGCAGGGCGAGCGCGGCGCCGGCGCGCAGGGCGGAGCCCTGCTGCATCATGCCCCCGGCGGTGTGGTAGAGGGGCAGCGCGCAGTAGCTCACGTCCTCGGGGTCGAGCCGCATGATCACCGATCCGCCCAGTGAAGCGCTGAGAAATCGCCCGTGGCTGATGCGCGCCGCCTTGGGGAGCCCGGTGGTCCCCGAAGTGTAGATGTAGAAGAGCGGATCGCCTGTTCGGAGTTCGTCCCGCACGCTTGGGTCGGGTGGGTTGCTCGGCCTCTGGGCCAGGTCCGCGTCGAAGTCGTGTGCGCTGGCAGGCACTGCGGTGGGCACCGCCGCCCCCGTGGACTCGTGGGCGAGCCAGATCTCCGGCAGGGCCTCCAGGTGGGAGAGTGCGGACGTGAGGTGGTCGAGACACTCGGTGCCCACGACCACGAGCTGCGCACTCGAGGTCTCCAGCGCGTGCGCCATGGACTTTCCGACGAGGCGGGTGTTGATGAGTGCCGCGATGGCCCCCACCTTCGCCAATCCGATCCAGGTGGCCACGAAAGCCGGGCGGTTTTCCATCAGGAGTGCCACGGGATCTCCCCGGCGCAGCCCGTGGTCGAGGGCCCACCAGGCGACCCGGTTGGCCGCCGCATCGAGTTCCGCGTAGCTGAGGGCGAGGGGCTCGCCGCTCTCTCCGTGCAGGATGCCGGGACGCTCGCCGTGACGGCGTACGCTGCGCTCGAAGAGATCCGCCGCCGTATGGCGCCCGTCTGGATTCAGGCGGCGCGCGTCGGGGAGGGCGCCGAGAAACCGTGCCGCGAGATCGATGGGCCCCCACACGCAGCCAGACTATCATGGGTGACCCATGGTCCGGAGAGCACTTCCCCTCCTGCTTGTGTGGGGGCTGAGCAGCTGTGCACCGTCGCACGAGGTGCCCGCCCCCCGGCACGTCGTCGTGATTACGCTCGACACCGTGCGGGCTGACGCCATCGGTGCTTACGGGCAGGAGAAACCAACCACTCCGCGCATCGACGAAATGGCGGCGGAAGGCGTGCTCTTCATGGACGTGGTGTCGTCCTCGCCGAGCACACTGCCCTCCCATGCGACGATCTTTACCGGGAAGCAACCCTTCTCCCACGGGGTGCGATCGAATGTCGGCTACCGGCTTCCGGAGGAAAACGTGACCCTCGCCGAGGTGCTTGCCGAGCACGGTTGGGTGACCCGGGCGGAGGTGGCGGCGCCCGTGCTCGCGGAGGAGACGGGGCTCGACCAGGGTTTTGGCCGGTATCGCGACCCCCACGTGACCGGGAGCATCATGGACCGGATCGAAGCCATCCAGCGCCTCGAGTTGTCTCGTTCAGCCGAAGACGTGACCGCCCGGGGCCTCGAGTTCCTGCGCGAACATGCAGGGCGGCCCTTCCTGCTCTGGCTCCACTACTTCGACGCGCACAAGCCGTACGATCCGCCGGAACAATTCGCCGAGGGGCTGAGTCCCTACCACGCAGAGATCCGCCGTGTGGACCACCACGTGGGAATGGTGCTCGATGAGCTCGAAGCGCTCGGTCTCCGGGACCGGACGCTCGTCGTGTTGACGGCAGATCACGGTGAGGGACAGCTGCAACACGGTGAGCAGACCCACTCCTTTTACGTCTACGACTCCACGATTCGCGTTCCGCTGGTCTTCTGGGGAGACGGGGTGCCGCAGGGGCTTCGAATTCGATCCATGGTTCGCAGCGTCGATGTAACGCCGACGGCCCTCGCCTTGCTCGAACTGCCGCGTCCGGCCGGTCTGCAGGGCGTTTCGCTGGTTCCGCTTTTTCACGAGCCGGGGCTGGATCTCGGGCTCGTGGGCTACGGCGAGTCGATCGAAAGCACTCATGCGTTCGGCTCCTCGGTGCTGCGCTTCGTGCGCGTCGGCCCGTGGAAGTACATCCACAAGCCGGAGCCGGAACTCTACCAGGTGGTCCGGGATCCCAGAGAGGTGCGGAATGTCGTTGACCGACGGCGGCGCATGGCAGGAGTTATGAGAAAACATCTGGCGCAGCTGGTGGAGAACGCCGAGCCGGCGCCGGACGCCGGCCGCGAACTCGACGCGGCCCGCCTCGGGGAGCTCCGTCAGTTGGGCTACGTTGCGGCAGATTTCGACGACGATTCCGACCTTCTCGATACGCTGGAGCTCAGGGATCCAGATCCGAATTCGCACGTCGAGGAACTCGCGCTCTACACGACCGGCTGGGGCTTCATCCGCAACAAGAATTACGATGCCGCCCTCGAGAACGCGAACGAGCTCATGCGGCGGCTGCCGGATAGTTCGCTGGGCCAGGATCTCGCCGTCAGCACGCTGATCCGCGCCGGACGCGGCGACGAGCTCATCGAAATCCTGCCTGCCGCCATTGAGCGTTCCCCCGACAACCTGGGCCTTCTCGATCTCCACGCGGCGTTGCTGGTGGAGCGCGGTAAGACCCGGCGGGCCGAGCAGTTGCTCCGCACCGCGCTCTCCATCGACCCGTGTGCCGTGACTCCGAGATTGAGACTTGCGAGGCTGCTCGGGGATCTGGGGCACGAGAAGGAGCAGATCGCCTTGCTCGAGGAAGCCCACCGTATCTGCGCGGCCGATCCCAGGCTGGACAACGGGCTCGCCTATTGCCTGGCAACGGCGACGGATCCGGTGTTGCGGGACGCAGAGCGCGCCCTCGAGCTGTCGCGGGGGGTCGTGGAGCGAGAGGGCGAGACCCACCCCGGCCATCTCGACACCCTGGCTTCAGCCTACGCCGCGCGGGAAGACTTCGAGCGCGCGGTCGCAGTGCAGCGCGAGGTGCTGGCCCTCGTCCAGGGCCGCGAGCTTCCGCCCGGAGTACTGGAGGAGTTCGAGCGCCATCTGGCGGCGTACGAGAAGGGTGAACTCGCCCGCTAGGGCCGCTCGGGAACTCGCCAACGCTCTCCGATTGCCATGCTCTGCACCCGATCGTCTGTCCCCCGCGCAGCGACTACGCGTGCCAACTCCCCGGGTGGCAGGTCCACTGGCTCGTCGGTCAGGTCGAAGGTTCCCCAATGCATCGGCAGCAGGAAGCGCGCTCTCAGGTCGAGGAAAGCCTGGTAAGCCTCTGCCGGATCCATGTGTTGCCAGCGCATGAACCAACGCGGTTCGTAGGCGCCGACCGGGAGCATCGCGACGTCGATCTCATCAAAGCGGCGACCGAATTCCTCGAAGCCGTGGAAGTAGCCAGTGTCGCCGGCGAAATAGTACGTGGTGCTCCCGGATTCGAGAAGCCACGAGCACCACAGCGATTCGTTCTTGCCCTGTTCGATGCGGAGCGACCAGTGCTGCGATGGTAGACAGGTAATCTTCCAGCGCCCGCGCCGCGCTGTCTCCCACCAGTCGAGTTCTACCGCGTTCTCACGGCCGCGCTCCCGGAACCAGTCGGCGAGACCGAGGGGCACGTACCAGGTGACGCTGCCCGGAAGGGTCTCCACCGTCCATGCGTCGAGGTGGTCGTAGTGGTTGTGCGAGACCACGGCGAACGCGTCGTCGGGTACGGATTCGATGGGGATGCCGGGAGGAGTTTTTCGCTCCGGGACCAGCGCGCGAGCGCCGAAGTGGGGATCCGTGAGGAATACATCGTCCCCGTCGTGTACCGCGAAGGTCGAGTGCCCGACCCAGGTGATTTCCGGCGGTCTCGCGACGCTCGCGAGTGTCGTGCCGTCATTCTGCACACGGGGAACGTGCGCCGGTCCCTTCTTGTCGTAGGGGTTCTGTGTGAAGAGGTACCAGCGCAGGACGCTCCAGAGCGTATTCGGATTTTCCATCCACGGCGAGAAGAAGAGGCCGGAGGTATCGCGGTGGACGGCGTAAAGGCTCGCGACTTCGGCGGGTTCCCGTAGCGGCTCGATGTCTGCGTCCCGCGGGTAGGTGCACGCGGTGGCCCCCAGGAGAAATAGTGCGGTGAAGGAGGGGCAGCGGCCGCGTCGCATCGGGGCAAATATTGCGCATACCGTTAGCCTGTCGAGTACCGCTCGACATGGGCCGTCCGGTCGGAGTCGTGCATGCGGCGACCTCGGTAGACCCATGGGCTAAGTTGATTCTGTTTCCGCTGGAGGGTTGCGATGCAACGAGGTGGGTGCGCGTTGGCAGTGTCGTTCGTCGCAGCGGTGCTGGTTGCCGGCTGTGCCCTGCCCGGGCAGCCGCCGCAGGCCTCGCCCGGGCAGCCGCCGCAGGCCTCGCCCGGGCAGCCGCCGCAGGCCTCGCCCGG
>PBYF01000093.1 GCA_002729515.1 Deltaproteobacteria bacterium | reverse complement strand
TGTCTGTGGGTCCGGCGTGTCTGTGGGTCCGGCGTGTCTGTGGGTCCGGCGTGTCTGTGGGCCCGGCGTGTCTGTGGGTCCGGCGTGTCGCTCGGCAGCGGCCTTCGCCACAATGGCGGCGGGATCCCACCGATACCGAAAGGAGTTCCCTGTGGAGTACTGGTTGGCTTGGTTTCACGCGGGCAATGAGCACACCAAAGCGGTGGCCCAGGCGGCGGAGCGGCTCGGCTTTGCCGGCGTGGCCGTACCGGATCACGTGGCGATTCCCAGGAGCTACCAGTCGGTGCATCCCTCGGGCCGGCGCATCCTCGAATACGACACGCCGTATCCGGACGCCCTGATCGCGATTGCCAGCATGGCTGCCGTGACGACGACTCTCGAGTTCATGACCTACGTCTATGTCGTGCCCATGCGGGACCCCTTCTCCGTGGCCAAACAGGCAGCGACCGTGGCCATGCTGTCGGACTACCGCTTTGCGCTGGGCGTGGGAGCCGGTTGGCACATCGAGGAAATCGAGCTGATGGGCTACGACCCGCGGAGCCGCGGCAAGCGCCTGGACGAGATGCTGTCGATCATTCGCGGTTTCTGGGACGAGGGAGTCGTGGAGTTCCGAGGGGCTCATTACGAGTTCGGCCCGGTGGGTCAGTTTCCGGTTCCGGAGCGCCGGGTTCCCATCTGGGTGGGCGGCAAGTCCGACGTCGCCCTGAAGCGGGCTGCCCGACACGACGGCTGGCTCGGGATGAACTATCCCCTCGAGGAGATCCAGACCCTGGTGGCCAAGCTCGATGGCGAGCGACAGCGCCACGTCGATCGACACGGGGACGGCGGCCGGCCCTTTCGGCGCTACGTCCTTCCGGAGGCCATTCCGTCTTCTGACGTCTACCGAAAGCTGGAGGACTGGGGTTTCGATGGCGCCGTGGTCATGGCGTGGCCCACCGAGGACCCCGCCTACCAGAGCCTGGACGCGAAGCTCGAGGCGATGGAGCGCTTCGCCAGCGAACACATCGAGGGCTGATGCGCTGGCCGCGGGATTGTCCGGCCAATGGGTCCGGCCGGCGAAGAGCTGGTGTTCTGTTCGCGGACCCGCCTCGTGGGGTCTTTCAGCCAGGTCGTGGACTGCACCGTCGCGGGCGGTTTCGAGTCGATTTCTGCTGGCTGAAGTCCGGATGGCCCCGACGTGCTAGTCCGTGAACTCTGCAGCGTTGTGCCGGGCCATCTCCTCCAGGAACCACTTGGGGAACTGGCCCACGAAGTTCTGGACGTCCCAGTAGTCGCTCCAGCGGGAGATCTTTCCGTCCTTCATTTCGTGCATGGTTGCGAAGGTGTGTTGGACGGTTTCTCCCGACTTGAACACCCAGGTCTCCGTGTGGTCGAGGAAGACGACGTCTCCGTCCGCGGCAATATGGTGCAGAGTCTGGTCCTGTCTCTCGAGGTGGTCCCACGCGATGCTCAGGCGTTTGACCACGTTATCCGGGCCGCGGGCGCCGGGATCTTCGGTGGGAACGTCCTCGTAGTGGACCTCGGGGTGCAGGCAGCTCTTGAGCGTCTCCCAGTCCATCTGGCTGAGCGCCAGCCACATCTTCTCGACCGTTCTTTTATTCGCTTCGTTTGACACGGGTTTCTCCGGCAAGGGACCGGAGCCTGCGTTGCGGCGGCGCCGGTCGGCTAATCTCGGGATATCTTCTCACAGCCGGATACACGGGGGTGGACTTCGTTGAGGCCGTCGATCGAAGAAGTCCACACGCTGCTCACGGCACCCGGTGAGACCTACGAGATGGCCGAGACGACCGTCGACGGCCTGCGGGTCCGGTTCTGGAAGAACGCCCCGGCGGACCTGACCCGCGTGTTGCGCAGCAGCGCGGCCCACGGGGAAAAGACCTTCCTCGTCTACGAGAACGAGCGAATCCGGTTCGACGAACACTTCGCCCGGGCCGCCTGGCTTTCGCATCGTCTTCGCGATGAGTTCGGGGTGCGATCCGGGGACCGCGTAGCCATCGCCATGCGCAATCTCCCGGAATGGCCCATTGCCTTCTGGGCCATCGCGGCGGCCGGTGCGGTGGTGGTGCCCCTGAATGCCTGGTGGACCGGAGCGGAACTCGAGTATGGCCTGGCCGACTCCGGGGCGAAGGTTCTGTTCGCCGACGCCGAGCGCTGGGAGTGTTTGGCGCCGCGTTTGCCTCTCGGTAGCGTGGAGGCGCTGGTCGTTGCGCGGGCCGGGGCGCTCCCGGAGCACGTGCGGCGCTTCGAAGACCTCGCGGGCGCCCCCCCTCCGGGCATCGACTTGCCCGAGGTAGCGATCCGGCCCGATGACCACGCGACGCTCTTCTACACCTCGGGCACCACGGGGAGGCCCCGGGGAGTCGTCGGCAGCCATCGCAACATCTGCACCAACCTCTGGAGCGTCGGCTTCGCGCGTGCCCGGACACACCTCCGATCGGGGGCGCAGCGGCCCGCACTGGATCAACCCGAAGAGAATCCGGCGTTCCTGCTCTCGGTGCCGTTCTTCCACGCCACCGGCTGCCACAGCATCCTCCTCAGCACGACGGCACTCGGTGCCAAGCTCGTCTTGATGCACAAGTGGAGTCCAGAGCGGGCTCTCGAGCTGATCGAGCGCGAGCGCATCACGACCTTCGGCGGGGTGCCGGCCATGGCCTGGGAGGTACTCGAGTCCCAGGCATTCGCGCGGCACGACACTTCGAGCCTGCGCAGCGTTCGGTACGGGGGGGCGCCCGCACCGCCCGAGCTGGTGCGGCGGATCGATGCGCGCCTGCCCGGGAGGATCCCATCGAATGGCTATGGAATGACCGAGACATCCGCCATCACGAGCACCAATGCGGGCGAGGACTACCGGGAGCGTCCCGACAGTGTCGGGGTCCCGGTTCCGGTATGCGACGTGCGCGTCGTCGATGCGGACGGTCGAGAGCTTCCTCGGGGCGAGATCGGCGAGCTCTGGATTCGCGGCCCCAACGTCGTCAAGGGTTACTGGAACCAGCCGGAAGCCACAGCGGAGAGTTTCACCGATGGCTGGGTTCACACCGGCGACCTCGCCCGCATCGAAGCCGAGGGATTCATCTACGTCGTCGATCGGGCGAAAGACGTGGTGATTCGCGGGGGCGAAAACGTGTACTGCACCCAGGTAGAGAGAGTGCTCTTCGAGCACCCGGGTGTGCTCGATGCTGCGGTCATCGGCGTATCCCACCGCGTTCTCGGCGAGGAGGTCGGGGCGGTGATCGTGCCGCGTCCGGGCGCTGTGTTTTCCGGGCAGGACATCCGGGACCACGTTGCTGCACAAATGGCGGCCTACAATGTTCCGGCGCACGTGTGGATCCGCGACCGGGCCCTGCCGAGGAATCCGGCCGGCAAGGTTCTAAAGCGCGAGTTGAAGCGAGAGCTGGCACCGCCTGGCTGAGGCAGGGCGCCGTCCGGGCGCTACGAGATCCGTCCGGCATCTCGGGGGGTGAGCGGAGTCCAGCGAAAACCGCGCGCTCGCTGCGTCGTGTGGCTCGGAGCGCCCGTTCAGCGCCCCGCGGCCTTTCGGAAGGACTCGACGAGCGGTGAGAGGATGTCCTGCGCCGCGGTGAACTCGGCGGGCAGGTTCAGCGTGGCCCGCAGGTCGGTGATTCCCGCCTCGATCATCGCCGGCACACTCGCCAGCGTCTTGTCGATGTCGATGGACCCGTCCGGCTCCGTTGCGACCCGGAGGTAGCTCGTGACCTGGAAGCCAGCGGTGTCCCGGCCGGCCGTCTCGAGCGCTTCGCGAACCCGCGCCAGTCCGGCCACTGGATTCATCGCGTCGGGCCCCCACGGAATCCAGCCGGTACCGAAGCGGACGATGCGCCGCAGGACGTTCGGGTTGAGTGTGCCGCTGATCCAAAGCGGCACGCCGCCGGGCTGAAGCGGTTTGGGCATGCAGTGGATTTTCTGGAAGTTCACCTCGTCCGAGCGGTAGGCGGCCCGCTGCTCCCGCCACAGCGTCTGGCAGATTTCGAGTGTCTGGTCGAGCCGCGCGCCGCGATGCTCGTAGGGAACGCCGTTTGCCTCGTACTCCTCGCGCTGCCAGCCGACGCCGACGCCCAGGTCGAGCCGGCCTTCGGAGAGGACGTCGAGCGTGGCGGTGGTCTTGGCGAGGTTCGCCGGCCGGCGCAGGCCGGCAATCAAGATCCCGGTCATGAGCCGGGTGTGCGAGGTGAGGGCGGCCCACATCGAGAGCACGGTGAGCGGGTCGAGCCAGTGCCCATCGGGCCCCGTCGGCTGTCTGCCGCCCTCCATTCCGCCGAGCTTCGGGTTTCCGTAAGCCTCGAGGTTTTCGCCGAGGATCACGTGATCGGAGACCACGAGCCGGTCGATTCCCGCTGCGTCGGCGGCCCGGGCCTGGTCCAGAAGCGGCTGCCAACCCCCGACGCCGGGGTCCTTCGCGGCGAAGTTCAAGGGTTGAATCGAGAGCGCGGGAGTCACGGATTCGAGAGAGTGGCATCGGGACATTCGTGCGTTCCCCTGTTGGGATGTTCGCCATCATAACAGCGCGTGTGCCCGAAACGTGCCGTTCGCGTCGGCGACTCCCCCCCGAGCCCCCGGCATCCACTACCGGATCCCGGTGCGACGCGCACGACCCGGGGCGGGGCATGTCGTGCGGCCGCTCGGAGCGCTCTTGCAGGGGAGGCGATCGGTCGTCGGGCGACACAATGAGGATCTGCTCGCGCGAGGCCGGGCGGTCGGCGACGCCCTCGAACTTCGCGCCGCCGCCTGCGCAGCTGTCCTCCCGGACTGCGAGGCCGCGGCGTTTCGGTGCCCGCTGGGGGTCGCTTCACGTCGAATCTCGCGCCATGCGCCGGATGTCGGCGACGGGCGGGGCGTGGCTCAGGATCCCGCCGTCTACGCGAAGGACCTGGCCCGTGATGAAGCTCGACTCATCGGAGGCGAGAAATACTGCGGCGTTGGCAATGTCTTCGGGCCGGCCAACGCGCGGCGTCAGGTGGTGCTCTTCGAGCATCGCCACGTAGCGGGGACCGCCAAAAGCTTCGACGGGATGTGTGAGGATCAGACCGGGTGAGATTGCGTTGCAGCGGATTCCGCGTTTTCCGTACTGTGCTGCGACGTAGAGGGTCAGGGTATTGACCCCGCTCTTCGAGACGGCATAGGCGGGAAGCGTCAGGTCGCCCCGCTCGGCGGAGCCCGACGAGGTGTTGATGATCGATCCGCCACCCCGCTCGAGCAGGCGGGGAATTGCGTGCTTGCAGCCGAGCATCACGCCGCGCAGGTTGACCGCCATGGTGCGCTCCCAGACATCGACGTCGAGGGAGGCGACATCCGTGTCGTCGCCCGCGCGGGCCCGGCCAATGGCCGCTGCATTGTTGTGCAGGATGTCCAGGCCGCCGTAGGTGTCGATTGCTGCGGTCACCATGTCTCTCACGTCGGGTTCGCTCGACACGTCCGTCGCATATGCGATCGCGTGCCCGCCGACTTCCGTGATTTCCCCTTGCACCTGCTTGGCGCCTGCCTCGTCGATGTCGGCCACGACCACGCTGGCGCCCTCGCGGGCCAGGGCAATGGCCGTGGCGCGCCCGATCCCAGATGCCGAACCCGTCACGATCCCCACCTTTTCGTCCAGGCGTCCCATCGTTGCGTCTCCTTCGCCATTCCAGGCTAACTGCGCTGCGACCGGATGAGTACTCTACCTGGGAAGAGGCGGGCCAAGCGGGTCATACCGCGATCTTCCGGCGGGGTGAGCTCTGCGGGGGACCCGGCGATGGGAGGACCGATGACGAGACTGACCGGCAACAAGATCCTCGTGACGGGACCGGCGGGGCAGATTGCCTTTCCGCTGGCCGCCCGCCTGGCCAGGGAGAACGAGGTGTGGGGCATCGCGCGCTTTGGCGACCCGGCCGGGCGCGAACGGGTGGAGAAAGCGGGAATTCGGGCGTGCCGGGTGGACCTGGCGGATCCGGACTGGGGGGATCTTCCGGACGGCTTCGACTATGTGCTGCACCTCGCGGCCGCCATCGTTCCCGGCACTGACTTCGATTCGGCGCTGCGCATCAACGCGGAGGGGACCGGCCACGTGATGAGCCGTTTCCGCGGCGCGAAGGCGTGTCTCGTGATGTCGACCTGCGGTGTCTACGCGTCCCCGGCGGATCCGCACCACGCGTGCGCGGAAGGGGACCCGTTGGGCGGGAGCCCCCAGCCCTACGCACCGACCTATTGCGTCTCGAAGATTGCGCAGGAAGCGGTGGCCCGGTTCGCAGCGGTCGAATATGGATTGCCGACGATATTGGCCCGGATGAATGCGGCCTACGGGGACAACGGAGGGCTACCGGCGATGCTCCTGGACGCGATACTGGCCGGGCATCCCATCCCGCTTCTCGCCGGGCGGGCCTCGGTCTGCAGCCCGATCCACGAAGACGATATTTTTACCCAGACGCCCGGGCTGCTCGCCGCGGCATCGATTCCGGCCACGATCACCAACGGGGGCGGAGACGAGCCGGTCGAAATTCCGGAGATGTGCCGTTACATGGCGGAGCGTGTGGGGCGCCGGGTCGAGTTCGTCGAGTCTCCCGAGGGCATCCACCAGTACCGTCTCGCTGGGACGCGGCGCAGCGAGCTCGCGGGACCCTGTCGCGTGCCGTGGAGGGAGGGTGTGGAGCGCATGATTGCCGCGCGCCACCCGGAGCTCGTGGGCTAACCCGCCATCACTCCGTTGTCCACCGACAGCACGGCGCCGTGGATGATGCGGGCCTCGTCGGATGCGACGTAGGCGATGAGGGATGCGACGTCCTCGGCCCGGCCCATTCCGCGCATGCCCATGTAGGGCTTGATCAGCTTGGGGTTCACGCCCTCCGGAAACGAGATACCGACGTTCATCGGCGTGTCGGTTCCGGCGGGTGCCACCACGTTGATGCGGACATCGTGCTTGATGAACTCCATCGCAAGCGATTTCGACATTCCGATCAATCCGTGTTTGCTGGCGCAGTACGCCGCCGTGTAGGCCTGTCCCATCAGCCCCGCGTTGGAGGCGACGTTTACGATGTTCCCACCCGTTTCGATCAGGTGCGGGAGTGCGGCCTGGCAGATGTAGAAGGGGCCGGACAGATTGACCGCCAAGACCCGATTCCACTCCTCGGCCGGCATTTCCGGGGAGTGGGCGAAGCGGACGATTCCCGCGACGTTGGCAACCACGTCGAGGCGGCCGTAGGTCTCGAGGGCCGCCTTCACCGCGTCGAAGCATTGCTCGCGGCTCGTGACGTCGGTGACGCAAACCGTGATCTCGCCGCCCGCCTCCTTCACGTTCACCTCGGTCTCGGCAAGCCCCTGGGCTTCGACGTCGAATCCGAATACGCTCGCTCCTTCGTTGGCCAGGCGTACGGCCGTCGCGCGTCCCATGCCCGAGGCAGCACCCGTCACCAGGGCCACCTTGTCTTCGAATCTCCGGCTCGTCGTCATGTCTGGGTGCTCTCCAGGTTCAGCGGACCCGCACGGATACCGCGCCTTCGGCGGGTCGCATGCGGGTCCGCAGAAAGATCAGACTCCTCGGACCAGAGGGCCGCGTAGCGGGGCCAGAAGCCGGGCCACCCGCGGTCGCAGGGCTCGCACCCGGGGTTCGGGCTGCACGCGAGCTGCCAGACCCGCGCGCGCTCCAGCTCGGCAAACTCTCGCGAGGTGCAGCGGGACGCGGAAATCCGCGCGGGACTTTCGTTGCTGCTGCCCACGGACGCGATCGATGTCTCGACGAGATCCTCTGCGCTCATGCGGCCCGTTATCGTAAGATAAACTCCGCGCAACGTCATTTTGTACCCGAGAGGACGCAGCATGCTGGTGGGAAAGGTGGCCATTGTGACCGGGGCCGGGCAGGGCGTCGGGCAAGGCATCGCGCTGGCCCTCGCCAACCACGGTGCGAAGGTGGCGGCGATGGGCCGCACCGGATCGAAGGTCGAGGAGACCTGTCGCCTGATCGGGCAACGCGGCGGTGTTGCGCTTCCGATCGAGGGGAACGTCAAGGATCTCGACGATCTCGAGGCGTGCGTCGACCGGGTCGTCGGGGCCTTCGGCGGCATACAGATCCTGGTGAACAACGCCCAGGAGGTTCCGCTCGGTCCCCTGCTCGGAGTCACAGAGGAGGCTCTCGAAGCTGGCTGGGAATCAGGTCCCCGCGCCACGTTTCGCATGATGAAACTCTGCTATCCGCACCTGAAGGGCGACGGCTGCATCGTAAACCTGGCGAGCACGGTGGCACGCCGCTGGGATGCGACGAACTACGGGGCGTACGCGGCGGTGAAGGAGGCGATTCGCGCCTTTAGCCGGGCCGCGGCCAGCGAGTGGGGCGGCGAAGGCATCCGCACCAACGTGATTCTTCCCCACGCGAAGTCGCCGGCGCTGGCGGCCTGGACCGAGGCCAATCCGGAGGAGGCAGCTGCGTTCGTGGCTACGATTCCCATGCGGCGCATCGGCGAGTGCGAAGAGGACGTGGGAGAATTCGTCGCGTTCCTGTGCTCCAGCGCCGCCGCGTATGTGAACGGACAGAGCATCGCGGTCGACGGCGGACAGGCCTACATGCCCTGATGGGCGGGAGGAGCCGTGAGGCCTGAAACCGACGAGCTGGGATTCGAAGCGCCCGCGCCGCTCGGGCACCCGGGCCGCGCTGGGCTCCCGGCGGGACACTCTACCGGTCCGGCTATCGGCGAACGCCTGCCCGATTTCGAATTGCCCGATCAGGCGGGTCGCCGGGTCGGTTTTCACGAGGACCGCGGCAACTCCAAGGCGGCCGTGGTTTTCTACCGCTCCGCCGTGTGGTGACCCCCGTGCCTGACGCAGCTCGTGGAGCTGCGCGATGCCCAGGAGAAGTTCAGGGCGGCGGGGATCCGGCTCTACGCCATTTCTTACGATGACTGCGCGGTGCTGGCTGAGCTGGCGGAGGTGCTGGGCATCGAGTACCCGCTGCTTTCGGACATCGACTCCGCGGTGATCCGTAACTATGGAATCTTGAACACTCAGATCAACCCGAGCGACGGGATCCTCTACGGCATTCCCTATCCCGGGGCCTACGTTACCGATGAGAACGGAGTCGTTGTCGAGAAATTCTTTCGCGACAGCTACAAGAGGCGGGAAAGTGCGGAGAATCTGATCGAGGCCGCCCTCGGTCGCCTGGTGCCGGGAGATGACGAGCCCACGACGGTGGGTGGCGAGCCAGACGTTCGCATCGCTGCCTCGCTCCACGGCGGCGGGGGAACGCTCAAGCAGGGGGTGCAGCGCAAGCTGGTTCTGCGCTTCGAGTTGGGAGAGGGGATCCACATCTACGGCGAGCCGGTGCCCGAGGGAATGCAGCCGACGCGCATTTCCGTCACGGGCCCACCGGGTGTGAAGGTGGGGGAGCCGGATTTTCCGCCCACTCAGCCTTTGCGTCTCGAGGCGCTCGACCTGGAGCTGCCGGTCTGGAACGGCACCTTTGAGGTTGTCGTCCCGCTCTACGCCACCTCGGAACTCGCTTCGGAATGCCACCCGCTCGAACGGACCCGGGCGACGCTCGAAGTGATGGTGCACTACCAGGCCTGCGACGACAGCTCCTGCATGCTCCCGAAAACCGAGAAACTGTCCCTCGACGTGCCCGTCCTTCCGGTCGATGTGCAATCGATCTCGCTGCACATGGGCCACGGACAGCGGGAACTCGAGATCGAGGGCGGACCGCATATGCGGCGCCTCTTCCTTCGCAAGGCGCGCTCGCATCCGCTCGGTGCGTTGCGTTTCATCTGGTCGCAGGTGCGAATGGAGCTGGCGGATCGACTGCGGCCGGGCGGCTAGAGCGCCGCAAGCCCTACCACATACGCCGGGTATGTCAGGTAGACCCAGCGGTCGGACGGTTTCCGCCTGGCAACTCGCCCCGCCGTCAGTCGACGTCGACGGCTGTCGCCTCGATGCGCTTGATCTCCGCCCGCTCCTCATCGGTGATCGGCAGGTAGATGGTGGTCAGCTGCGGCGGATCGTTCTTGCGCTTGGACGGCCTGAGGATTGCGGAGATGGTGGTCTCGCTGGCGATCAGCTTGTCGAATTCTCCCGTAACCCATTTCGGATCATCGGTGTTGTTGAGCATCTTGCCCGAAAAGTTGGTGCGAAACTGGGTCACGGACATCCGCCCGCCGGTGGGCTTGAAGGGCAGGGTGGGGTTCTTCTTCGTGATCCGCTTGGAGCACTTCTTCGGGAGCTTCGTGGTGGTTGTGGTCGATCCCTCGGGCTTCGGGAAGTAGCGCGACTGGCTTCCCTTCGTGTACTTGACCTCGACCGTCTTGGCCTCTACGTCGTAGGATTTGATCTCCAAGAAGACGGAGCAACTCGCGGCCTCGGCGCGCGGGGCAGCCAGGCCGATCAGGAACACAACCGTGACCAGAACGATGGATCGCATCTTTTTCGAGCCCTCCGAAATTGCCGTGATCTGAAAGCCTACCACTCGCAACCGCCATCGTCGTCCCTTGGCGGCGTGGCTCCCCGAAGCGGCGCAACTGCTGGTGGCCGGTGGTGTTTCCGGGTCGAGTTCAAGCGTTCGTTTCATCAATCGCGCCACTCCCCTACGCGAATTGCAGTACCGCGGCCGATAGGCACCCCGGCGCTGTAGTCGAGACTCGGCATTCTGGCCGGCGGCGCAGGAGAGGAGCTGGGCGAGCGTACCGGAGGATCGCGAGGCGGCGACTTCCAGTGTCCCCACGCCATGGGAGGCCTTTCGCAAGCTTCCGTTTTTCGAGCAGGCGCAGTGCGAGATCGCCTGCGACAACGGGAGCCGTCTTCCCGACATTCCCCTGGAGCGCACGCGCCGGGCTCAGGGGACCGCTGGCGGCAGTTCGAGCGTCGCCGTAGAGTTGCTCGTACTGCGATTTCATTCGGGCGTGGTGTGCGGTGTTCTGCCGCGAAGGGGGGGAGGCAATGCTCCGATTCGTTTCGAGGCTTTTGGCTATCTGTGCGCTGCTGGTGTTCGGGGGCGTTGCGCCGGCTCTTGCAGTGACCAAGTGCCAGATGACCTATCAGCTGAAGGGTTGGTCGGCGTTCTACAAGACCTCGCGGGGCACGGGGCATGTCTCGTGTACCAACGGCCAGGAAGCCAACGTGGACATCGTTACCCACGGCGGCGGATTCAGTTTCGGGGCCAGCAATGTGGTCGGGGGCAAGGGCACGTTCTCCCAGGTCGAAGACATCAGCAGCGTCTACGGCTCCTACGGCGAGGCCATTGCCCACGCCGGAGCCGGTGGGAGTGTCGACGCGCGGGTGGTAACCAAGGGAAACGTCAGCCTCTCGCTATCGGGCAAGGGGCGGGGAGTGAACCTGGGCTTTGCGTTCGGGTCCTTCCGGATCACCCCCCGCTAGCGTCCGGCTGGAGTCTCCACCGGCGCCGGGGGCCGTGCCCAGCGCCGGCGGCGCACTCTGGGGTCGATCGCGTATGGTCTCCTCTCGGAGGAGACGAACGTGAGCGACGTGATGCAGGGAGTGCGAGTCCTCGAGTTCGCCGAGCACACCTTTGTGCCGGCCGCCTCGGCCGTCCTGGCGGATTGGGGCGCCGATGTGATCAAGGTGGAGCACGCCGAGCGGGGTGACGCGATGCGCGGCCTCGGTCGGACCGGCGTGGTCGACCTCTCGAAGGGTGTTCACGTGCTCAACGAGCACTCGAACCGGGGCAAGCGTTCGATCGGGATCGACCTCGCCCGGCCCGAGGGGCTCGAAGTCCTCTTCAAGATCGCGGCGACGAGCGATGTCTTTCTCACCAACAAGCTTCCCAGTTCGCTCAGGCGGCTGAAGCTGGAGGTCGCTGACCTCCGCGCCCACAACCCGAAGATCATCTACGTGCGGGGAACTGCTTTTGGTCCGAAGGGCCCGGACAAGGATCGGGGCGGCTACGACATGACGAGTTTCTGGTGCCGTGCCGGAAGTGCGCAGAGCGCCACGCCACCGGGTCTGCCCTTCGTGGTGCCGCAGCCCGGCCCGGGCTACGGGGATTCGATGGGCGGCATGACGATCGCCGGGGGCATCGCGGGCGCGCTCTTCAAGCGCGAGCGCACGGGGGAACCCTCGGTGATCGACGTCTCGCTGCTCGCGGCGGGATCATGGGCGATGGCGGCGGCCATCGCGCTCTCGCTGCAGACGGGGGAGCCGTGGAGCTTGCCCACCTCGGCGGGCGGACCTGGCAATCCGCTGACGGGTCTTTACAAGACGTCGGATGCTCGCTTTGTCAGCGTGGTGATGTTGCAGGGCTTCAAGTACTGGCCTGATTTCTGCGAACACATCGAACGCCCTGAGCTGATCCGAGACCCGCGTTTCGACTCCGCGGAAAACCTCTCGAAGAACGCGGGCGAAGCGAAGGAGATCATCGCCGAGGTGCTCGGGGGGGCCACGCTGGCCGAGTGGACCGAGCGGTTTTCGACTCTCGCCGGGCAGTGGGCACCGGTCCAGAACACGCTCGAGGTGGCGGCGGATCCCCAGGTGCGCGCCAACGGCTACATGGTGCAGACGGCCACGCGCGAGGGGGTCGAATTCGAGCTGGTGGCGAGCCCCGTGCAGTTCGATGAGGAAACGACCGAGACGGCGCGCGCACCGGAGTTCAACGAACACGGCGACGAGATCCTCGCCGAACTCGGGTACGATACGGAGTCGATCATCGGGTTGAAGGCGGCCGGCGCGGTTACGTGAGCCGGGAAGGAGAAGCAAGATGCGGGATATTCTGGGCTACGAGGGCAAGCGGTGCGTGGTCGTCGGTGCGGCGACTGGAATGGGAGAGGCCTGCGCCCGCACGCTGGCCGAGATGGGTGCGGAGGTGATCGCGCTCGACATCGCGCCGATCACGGCGCCCGTGAAGCAGACGATCGAAGTCGACTTGTCGAACCCGGCTTCCATCGAAGCCGCTGCCGAGCAGATCCCGGGAGACATCCCGTCGCTCTTCGTGTGCGCCGGCGTGCCGGGTCCGCCGGGCTTCGACAACCTGCAGACGATGGTGGTGAACTTCGTCGGGGTGCGTCACTGCATAGAGGTTCTGCTGCCGCGGGTCCCGAAGGGCGGCGCCGTGAGCCTGATCAGCTCGGTGGCGGGGATCGGCTACAAGAAGAACCTCGAGAAGTGGAAGGAGTTGATGGCGATTGGATCCTTCGAGCAATCGCGTGCCTGGTGCGAGGCCAATCCCGAGCTGGCCTCGGGGTACCTGGGCTCGAAGCAGGCGTTGAACGTCTACACGCAGATGAGGGCTTCGGAGCTCATCTCGCGCGAGATCCGATTGAACGCGCTGCTTCCGTCGCCTACGGACACGCCCATGTTGCCGGTCTTCCACAACCAGGCCGGAGGCAAGGAGACGCTGGAGCAGTTCTTTCTGGCGCCGATCGGACGCAACGCCACGCCCGAGGAGATGGCCGATCCGCTCATCTTCCTCAACAGCGATGCAGCGCGTTTCGTGAGCGGCCATCTCTTGATCGTCGACTACGGCTACTGCGGAGAGGTCGACGTGGGGGTCCGAGAGGGGCTGCTCTGAGTCCGGTCACGCCGTGCGGCGTTCTGTAATCGGCGAGGCCACCAGGGCTGTCGCGTCGGTCATGGCGTCGCTGATCACCATTGAGCCCGCAGACTCGCCGAGGTTCTTGACCGCGGCATCAATGTCGTCGGTCTCGATCTCGTAGAGTGCCAGGTAGCGGTGAGGCGGTTCGCCGCCCAACGCGTCGAGCGCAAAACGCTGGGCGCCCACGAAGCCGTCGACGGAGAGGACGTCTCCCAGGTGGACGTCGTTGTACCACTGGTTGAACTCCTCGTCCTTGCCCTCCGCTGCATTCGTCAAGACTACGAGCAGGTGCTTGGCCATGTATTGCACTCCTTTTCTTGGGGTTTCTTGCGGCGGCGTGCCGGGCGGGTTCGAGCTTCGGGAGTCGTCCGGAGAGACTCGAATACGGCTCGAGCCAGTCGGCGCCGGGCTCGAAGGGTGAGTCGGTGTCGGCGATCAAGGGGATCGCTCGACGCCATCTTGAATGCCTGCCTGCGACTGCGCAAGCGCCGCTACGGGGCCAGCGCCGCGATCACTGCGGGTCGGTTGCGCGGCGGGTGCCCGCGCGGAGGGCTCAACCGGCCTCCGGCGGGTCGGCCGCGAGCCGCACGAGTTCCTGGGAGCGCAGCGCTGCGTCGAGTGCCCGCCGGGCGGCGTCGCTCGTCTCGGCGCGACGCAGCCGGGTGCGGGCCTCGGCGGGCAGCATGGCCTGGGCCAGCGCCGCCAGGATCTGAAGTTGGAGTCCGTTCTCGCTTTCCGGCGTAAGTACCAGGAATACGAGGTGGACTTCGTGTCCGTCCGGGGCGTCCCAGTCGATCCCCGGGATCGAGCGGCCGAAGGCGATCACGGGGCGCCGCAGCCCCGCTAAGCGCGCGTGGGGCACCGCCATGGCGTGGCCGGTTCCGGTTCCCATCAGCGTCTCGCGCTTCTGCACCGCTTCGGAGAGTTTCCGGGCGTCGAGGTCGGTGCGGTCGGCGACCGTGTCGCACAACTCGCGAATCGCCTGGAAACGCTCGGTGCTGTGCAGGTCGGGAATCACGGCGTTTCTCGGCAGGAACTCGAGAATGTCGAGTTCGCGCCGGCGATGGATCGACCACGCCAGCCAAGGTCCCACGAGCAGCGACGAAATGAGCGTCGAGAAGACGATCGCCACGAAGACCGGGGTGGAGAGGATTCCCAGCTCCAGCGCGACGCCCGCCACGACAATTCCGGTGACGCCGCTCGGTGTGAATGCGATGCCGAGCGACAGCCGGTCTTCCCGGGAGATGCCGGGCCCGAGCGCGCCGAGCCAGGCGCCGAGGAACTTGCCCACGATGGACACGAGGCTCACGAACACCACGAGCAGCAGGTCGAAGTTCTCGAAGAAGTCGATGCGCAGGCCGATGCCGGCGAAGTAGAGCGGGACGAAGATCGAGTGCACCATCTGGCTCAGACTGTGGCGCGTGCGTTCCGAGAGGTGGCGGGCCTCGCCGGCCATGACCCCGGCCAGGAAGAAGCCGAACAGCGCGGTCAGCTCCATCCACTGGGTGAGCGCTCCCCAGAGCAGGCCGAGGCAACACACGAAGCTCAGCACGGCCCCGGGATTGTCGGGGCGCTGTGCGGTGATGTAGTCGATCGCCCGGTCGGCCAGGCGCCTTCCGAGGGTGAGCGACAGCGTCGTGAACAGCAACGTGAAGAGCAGGAACGGTCCGAACGAGACGAGCGTCAGCGTTCCCTGCGTAGTGGTCGCGATGATGATGCTGAAGATCACCCAGGCGAGGATGTCGTTGACCGCGTAGCCGCAGAGCGTCAGCAGGCCGAGGTCGCTCTTCACCAGGTCGAGGTCGTGAAGCACGCGCGCGATGATCACCATCGAGCTGATCGCCATGGTGGTTCCGAGGAAGAGGGCGAAGATCACGCGCTGTTCGGCATCGATGAGGTAGCGGTCCGGCAGGCCGAGCGAGAGCGCGAAGCCCAGCGCGAGCGGTACCAGAACGCCCACGATTCCGATTCGCAGGGTGGGGCCCCGCTGACGCCAGGCCGCAGAGGCGTCGACTTCGAGCCCGGTCTCGAGCAGCAGGAAGAGCACACCGATCTGGGAGACCGTGTCGAGCATCGATTCCTGGATCGCGTCCGTGGGGAAGATCGCTCCAGCGAGTTCGGGCAGGGCCCGGCCCAGCACCGTGGGACCGAGTAGGACGCCGATCAGAATCTCGCCGGCCAGGGGAGGGTGGCCCCAGCGGCGCACGATCTCTCCAAAGCCGCGGGCCAGCGACAGGAGCAGGAAGACCTGCACCAGGAAGATCAGCAGATGGCGCTCTTCCACTTCCGGAGTGTCGCAGATTTGGGACGCGCCTTGGAACGGCGCGCTTTCACCTAGCCGCGTCGCCGCCCGAGAATCCGGCGGCGGAACTCGCGGATGACCGGAAGCCGCTCGAGCCAAGGAGAGGCGTCGGCCCGGGACGGGTCGATCTCGCTGATCTCGCCGGCAAAGCCGTCGGGGATCTGGTCCACCCCCGTCTCGCCCCCGTGGTATTCGTAGCCCGGTAGGAAGAGGTCGTCGTCTGCGAGCACGTCGACGGTACGCACGCCGTAGCTCGAGAGCTGCGTCGTCGTTGCCTGGGCCGGGATGATCCAGACCTGTCGCGGCCCGGCCATGAAGAGGTACTGGATCTTGCGGTTCGCCGACAGGATCCGAAATCGCTGCAGTCTGCCTCCGTAAAGCCGGCTCACGGATTCGCTGACCTCGAGCACTCCGCGCCCGAAGTCGGGCTGGAAGCCCGCAGCGAAGCGGAGCGAGGTCGGGTCGGCCCGGCGCGTGAAGCGCGCGATGGGCCGCCCCCGGTTGATGCGGTTGCGCGGGTCTGCCTGGGCCCGCCGGCGTGGGCCGCGGAAGTCCTCATAGGCTTCGATCCGGTCGTCGGGTGCCCTGCGCAGGATCAGGCCAACGGCGTCGTCGTCGTAGCGCACGCGGCGCACCAGCCGGCTCAGCTTCTCGAAGGCCGTCTGGAGTTCGAGGGGCAGGTCGGTCGTCGATTCCGCGGAGCATTCGTATTGCAAACCGTCCCGGACGTACTCGCGCACATCCCCCTTGCCGATCCAGTTCTCGCGGGCTGACCGCGCGTAGTGAGAGGCCGAGCGCCATACGAGAGAGAGGTCCTTGTAGAAGATCCGCGGAAAGATCGCTCCGCTGCCGCGTTGGGCCACGTAGCCGACGAAGAAACGGATGTCCGCGTTCTGCCGGACGTTCGTGAGGTAGAACGTGGTGTCGAAGAGGTCGATCCGATGCTTCGGCGTGTAGCCCATGCGGAGCAGACGGCCGGGGTTGCCCCGTGCAGTGCCACTGGGCCGCAGGATTGCACCGTTCTCGAGCCGGCGCCGGAAACTCCGGGCGATCTCGGGAGACGTGAACGGGGCGAATCGTGCACTCGGTGCAATACGCGTGGGGATCGGGGACGGCATGTGGAGTGGCGAGACGATGCCATGCCGCGTGCGCTTGCGGTAGCACCGGGGAGATGAATGCCACGGCGCGTCCTCTGGTGGTAGCTCCGGGGCGGTGTGGATGTCGAGGTGGTACCACCTCGAAACTCAGGCCGGCGAGTCCTCGCCGCGACGGTACCGACCGGAGAACTCGAAGACCTGGTAACGGGAAATTGCAACCTGGTCCGACCAGTGGTCCTGAGGGAGTCCGGCCTTGCGCTTGAGCTCGGCGAGGAAGCGCCGGGGTTCCGGCAGCTTTTCCCAGACCGCTGGGAGGAAGGTGGCGCGTGCCGCTCCTTCGGTGAGGGTGACTCCATCGACTCCTGGCTCGAGCTGTTCCCAGAGTTCGCGTTCGTCGCGGACGGCGAGTGGCGCGAGCGGACCCAGGATCGCCACGTGGATCTCGAGGTCGTGCAGCTCTTCGGCGCGAAGCGAGGCGAAGCGCGGGTCTCGAAACGCGGCCTGAAAGGCGCGGTCTGCCACGCTCTCCACCAGTGACCGGTGGGCCTCGAGTTCGCCGATGCAGCCCCGGAGTGCACCCGTCCGGCGCAGCGTCACGAAGCAAGCGCTCCGCTCGCGCAGGGGTTGCGGATGGTTGCGGGGGTCCACGGGGAGCGGAAGACCGGTGCCGAGCCCGTGCTCGATGGAGCGCGACGCCACCTCCAGCAGCTGCGTGCGGTGCTCGACCGCCAGGGGGGCGCCGCCGGTCCCGTCAAGCGAGTGACCAGGCACCGTATCCCACCACGCGGTCCCGTGTTCCCGCTGTATCTCCCGAGCTGCGGATGTCGAGTGTGCGCACGGCGAGGCCCCGGCGCCGAGCGGTCAGCAGGAGTCCGGACACGGGAATCCTTCCACAGGCCGACTGCTCGCCGAGGCAGCCGGGGTCGAGGGACTCGATGGCGCGGGTCGTCGCCGCGTCGAGATCGCGCGCCGCGTCGTAATCGTGGTAGTGGCTCAGGTCGGAGCTGATCACGACCAGGGTCTCCGGGCCGCCCCAGAGCAGGTCGAGTACCTCCGCGACCTCCTCGGCCCGCGCCTGGCCGACGCTGAACGGCACCAGGTGGAACGGGCCGAGCACTTCCTGCAGGAACGGCAGCTGCACCTCGAGACTGTGCTCCTCGCGGTGCGCCGCATCGGATTCGACGACCTGCGGGAGTGCGAGCGCCGCCTCGATCGCCGGGCGGTCGAGCGGCACCCCGCCGAGAGGGGTCTCGAATACGTCGTCGCGGGGCACCGCCAGGCCATCGACGGGAACCCGGTGCGAGGGGCCGAGTAGCACCACCCGTTCCACCTCGCCGCGGTGGTGCGCCGCGGCGCTGAAGGCCGAGCCCGCGACGGGGCCCGAGTAGGCGTAGCCCGCGTGGGGAGCGATCACGGCCTTGGGAGGCGAGCCCGGCTCGTGCGGCTGCACGGCTTCCGAGAGGTGGCGCGCCACGTCCGCGGCGAGTTGCGCCGGGTCGGCCGGGTAGAAGAGCCCCGCCACAGCGGGGCGGCGTGTGCTCATGCCGCCAGAATGCGCCTCCGCCGGGGAGAGTCAAGCGGGTTTGACAACGGGGCTTCCCGCCGCACCTTGGGGTCGTGTCGGAGGCAGGCGTCATTGGGACCCGGTACTGGAGTCGGCTCCGGGACGGCCGAATCCAGTGCGATGTGTGCCCGCGTTGCTGCCGTCTCGCCGAAGGTCAGCGCGGGCTCTGCTTCGTGCGCGCTCGCGAGCGCGACCAGTTGGTCCTGACCACCTGGGGTCGCTCGAGCGGCTACTGCATCGACCCCATCGAAAAGAAGCCCCTCAACCACTTTCTGCCGGGCACGCCGGTGCTCTCGTTTGGAACGGCCGGCTGCAATCTCACGTGCCGGTTCTGCCAGAACTGGGACATCAGCAAGTCCCGGGAAGTCGACACCCTGGCCGATGCAGCCCGGCCCGAGGTCGTCGCCCGCGCCGCGCGGGAACTCGGTTGCCGCAGCGTTGCTTTCACCTACAACGACCCGGTGATCTTCCTCGAGTACGCGATCGACGTGGCGCGCGCCTGCCGGGCGCTCGGCGTGAAGACCGTCGCAGTGACGGCGGGCTACATATGCGAGGCCCCGCGGGCCGAGTTCTTCGGCCACATGGACGCGGCCAACGTCGATCTGAAGGCCTTCAGCGAGGGTTTCTACCGCGAGGTGTGCAGCGGAGAACTCGCGCCCGTGCTCGATACGCTTCGCTACCTCAAGCACGAGACCGACGTATGGTTCGAGATCACGACACTGCTGATCCCCGGTGCCAACGACTCCGATCGAGAGCTTCGCCTCGCGTCGGACTGGGTGGTGGAGAACCTGGGTGTCGACGTTCCCTGGCACTTCAGCGCGTTTCACCCGGACTACAAGCTGCTCGAAGTGGAGCGGACGCCGCCCGCGACGTTGACCCGGGCGAGGGGCATCGCCCGGGAGCGCGGCGTGCGCCACGTCTATACCGGTAACGTCCACGACGAGGCGGGCGGGAGCACGCGCTGCCACACCTGCGGCGCGCTGATCGTCGGCCGCGACTGGTACCGTCTCACCGGGTGGAATCTCGACCCGGAGGGGCGCTGCGGCTCCTGCGGGACGGCCTGTCCGGGTGTTTTCGAGGCTGCGCCCGGCACCTGGGGGCCGCGGCGGCAGCCGGTGCGGCTCGCCGACTTCGCCGCGCGGTAGGGCTCGCTCGGCACCCCTTTCTCGAGCACAGCTGCGTGGGGTTCCAGGACGACTGGGTCGAGCAGACGCGGCAGCGGACCGAGCAGGAGCGCGACTGGATCCCGTGCGACGACGTCGCCGAGTTCTGCGGGCGCTAGCGGTCAGGCGCGTTGCGGCGGACGCAGAAAGGCCAGGCAGAGGGCGGCGAGGCCGAGCAGGCCTACCGAGATCTGCCACGCCGCATCGTAGCTTCCCGTGCGGTCGTGGATGAGGCCCGGATAGGCCATTCCGGCCATGTTGAGCGGCGTCATCAAGGGCGCCATCAGGGCCATGACCCGCGCGAAGGCCTCTCGCCCCCAGCAATCTCCAATGAGGGCGCCCCACAGCGGCAGGAACCCTCCCACGGCGAGCCCGGCGAGGCCGGCGGTGGCGGCGAGCACGCCGTAGCTCGGGTGCGCGAGCAGCACGAAGAGGAAGCTCCCGAGCATGACAATGGCGACGCCCATCAGCAGCCGCTTGCTCACGCGATCGGCGAGAAATCCGAATGCGAGTTTTCCGCAGATGCCTGAGATCGCGAGGATCGTGAGCAGCAGGGCGGCGGCGGTGCCGTCGACGCCGGCATCCGTGGCGTATGCGTGCAGATTGATCAACACGACCGTGAGCACCGCGAAGCTCAGCCCGACCGCCAGTCCGAGCGCCCAGAAATTGCGGTCCCGGAGAATCTCGCGGACCCCGATGGAAGGCTGTGCGGTTACTCCGGCGGGGGCCGTCTCGCCCAGGCTGGGCGCCGGGGCTTTGCCGTCGGGAGTCAGTCCGAGATCTTCGGGGCGGCTGCGCACCAGCAGCAGAACGGGCGGCAGGGTCACGGCGGCGACGCCGATGCCGAGTGCCAGCAAAGCGCCGCGCCAGCCCCAGGCGCCGATGCCCAGCGCGATCAGGAGCGGGAATACCGCGCCGCCCGCCGACGTGCCCGTCGAGGCGATGCCGAGGGCGCGTCCGCGCAGGCCCTCGAACCAGTTGGCCACGAGCTTCGAGGCGCTGAGGGGACCCGCGGCGTTGGAAGCGAATGCCAGAAGCGTCGCGATGACGAGGCCGAGCACCCAGAGCGACGGGGCCCACGCGCTCAGCACCAGGCCGGCGGAGAGCGCGACGAGCCCCAGGGCCATGACGCCCCGGATCTTCCCGCGGTCGAGGGGTGAGCCGAGAAAAGGCGCGATCAGACCGCCGGCTGCGGGGAAGATCATGATCCCCAATGAAAGGGTTCCGCGCGTGGCGCCGAACTCTTCGGCCACTGGCTTCAGGAAAATCCCGAAGATGTACATCGTGCAGCCGGCCGTGACTCCCTGGCAGAGGAACGCGGTGGCAACCATCCACCAGCCGTAGAAGATCGAAGTCGGTGCACGCGTTGTGCTCGGGCTGGTCATCTCACCTCCGGGGCGCCGAGTATGCCACTCCAACGCGGAGGGGGTCGGGCGCATGGTAGGCTGCCGGTTTCGAGATGAGCGAGCCCGCCAGCGAGGAGATGAAGCGTTCGACCCGCGACCGGGGCGCATTGCGCGGGCGGCTTCGGGACTGGCTGGTGGGAACGCTGCCCGGGGCATCCGGGGTCGAGGTGTCCGAGATCTCGAGTCCGTCGGCCACCGGCATGTCGAGCGAGACCCTGCTCTTCGATGCGCGCTGGCAAGAAGCCGGCCAACGGAGAGGGGGGTCGTTCGTCGCCCGCCTGCAGCCCGACCCCGCGGACACGCCGGTGTTCCCGGTCTACGACATGGAGGTGCAGTTCCGCACGCTGCGCCTCGTGGCCGAGCGCAGCAAGGTCCCGGTACCCGCTGCGCGTTGGCTCGAACTCGATCCAGAAGCCCTGGGGGCGGCATTTTTCGTGATGGACCGCGTCGAGGGCCGCGTGCCGCCCGACGTCATGCCCTACACGTTCGACAGCTGGCTCAGCCAGGCGGCCCGCGCGGAACAGCGGCACCTGCAGGACGCCACGGTTGCCGTGCTGGCGGAACTCCACGCCATCGACCCCGCAGCGGTGGACGCAGCCTTTCTCGAATTCGATCTGCCCGGAGACTCACCGCTGCGCCGTCACGTGGAGAACCAGCGCCGGTACTACGAATGGGCGCGCGCCGACCGCCGCCACCCGGTGATCGAGCGCGCCTTCGCGTGGCTCGAGCAGCACTGGCCGGACGAAGAAGGCGCGGCCGTGGTGAGCTGGGGCGATTCTCGCATCGGGAACATTCTCTTCGACGGCTTTGCGCCGGCCGCTGTGCTCGACTGGGAGATGGCCGCGCTCGGCCCCCGGGAGCTCGACCTGGGCTGGCTGTGTTTCATGCATCTCTTCTTCGACGACATCGCCCGCCAGACCGGCCTGCCGGGCATGCCGCATTTCCTGCGCCCCGAGGACGTGGCCGCAACCTACGCCGAGCGCACGGGTCGCGCGCCGGGCGACCTGCGCTTCTACGACGTCTATGCCGGGCTCCGGCACGCGATCATCATGACCCGGGTCTCGGCGAGGCGGATCCATTTTGGCGAGGCCGAATGGCCCGAGGATGTCGACGAGGTGATTCCGCACCGCGCCGTCCTCGAGCGCATGCTCGAGGGGGAGGATCCCAGGCCCGCGGCCTGAACGAGCGCCGCGCCCGGTGCTGGGCGTGCAGTAAACTGGTATTCCCGAAACCCCCTTTCCCGGAGTACGTGTCATGGCCCGCGAAGACACACCGCTCGTCATCGAAGCCGCGATCAACGGCGAAACGCGGCCCGACCGCAACCCGAATACGCCCCGCAAGCCCGAAGAAATCACGGCCGACGTCTTCCGTTGTCTCGACGCCGGGGCCACGCTGATCCACGCCCACACCGACGACATCCAACTCACCGGGCGGGAGGCGGCGGAGCACTACCTGGCGGCGTGGCGGCCGATCCTCGAGGAGCGGCCCGACACGCTCTGGTATCCGACGCTCGGCGTCGGAGTCGATGCAGCGGAAAGCATCTCCCACGTCGAGGTCCTGGCGGAGGAAGTCGAGATGCGGCTCGGGCTCTGCGATCCCGGCTCCACCAACATCGGTGCGCCGGATGCCGAGGGGCTTCCCGTGGGCATGGTCTACGCCAATAGTTACGAGGACACGCGCGTGGCCCTCGAGCAATGCGAGCGGCTTCGCATCGGCCCATCGCTTGCGATCTATGAGCCCGGTTGGCTGCGGACGACGCTCGCCTTCCACCGGGCGGGTCGGCTTCCGGCCGGCGCCATGCTGAAGCTCTACTTCGGCGGCGACTGCGGTCTGTTCGCCACCGAGCCGGGCGTGAGCTTCGGGTTGGCGCCGACACGGCACGCGTTGCTCGCGTATCTCGATTTACTCGAGGGCGTGGACCTGCCCTGGTCGGTCTCGGTCTGGGGAGGCGACGTCTTCGAGACGCCGCTCGCGCGCCTGGCGCTCGAACGCGGCGGGCACCTCCACGTCGGTCTCGAGGAGCACTTCCACCCGGAGCACAAGCCCACGAACCAGGAGATCGTGCAGCGGGCAGCGGCGCTCGCGGCCGAGGTGGGTCGCCCGATTGCCAGTGTGAAGGAGGCGGCTCAGATCCTCCGGATTCCGAAGCCCGTTTGAATCAACTCGCCAGCGCCGGACTCTTCGCGGCTTCGCTGCTCGGAACGCTTCTCTTCGGCGAGTTCGCGGTGCGTCTGTTCGTGAACCCGGGGGATTTCCTGGTCGCCGCTCGGCGTCCCGACCCGGTCCTCGATTACCGGGTCGAACCCGGTGTCGGCGGCCACGACGCCTGGGGGTTTCGCAATCCGGCGGTGCCCGAGACGGCGGACGTGGTCGTCGTTGGGGATTCGCTCACCTACGGCTTCGGTGCACCGGCTGACGATTCGTGGCCCGCGGCACTGGCGCGGCTCACGGACCGCAGCGTCTACAACCTGGGACACGGGGGCTACGGGCCGCTCCAATATCGTCACCTCGTGGAGGAGCGGGCCCTTGCGCTCGCCCCCAGTGACGTCGTGGTGGGTCTTTACCTGGGAAACGATCTGCTCAACGCGTACGTCGTTGCCTATTCGCTCGAGCATTGGTCCGGGCTGCGCGATCCCGAGCGACCGGAACTCGAGGTGTTGGCGTCCGCTCGCGGGCAGGGCGTCGCGCGGCCGTTTGTCCGGCCGGCCGAAAAGCGTGGCCTCGTGCAGTGGCTGCGGTCTCACTCGGTACTCGCGGGGATGGCGTGGAAGGCGTTGCACGGGGGACGCGACGCCCCACCCCGCGGGCGCGCCGTACTCGACTCTCGGGGCGAGATTCTGACCCGAGTCGACGTGAGCCAGGGCCTCGCGACCCTCGACCTCGAAGACCCCCGGGTTGCGGAGGGGCTGCGGCTCACGCTCGACGCACTCGAAGTCATGGCCGCCGCCTGCCGGGCGCGGGGGGTGCGTCTGGTCGTGGTGCTGATCCCGAGCAAGGCGAGCGTTTTCCGCGAGGCCCTCCTGCGCACGCCGGACACTGAGGTCGTGGAGCGGGTGACTGCGAACGAGCGCACCGTCGCGGACGCGATTCGCACGCGGCTCGACGCCGCCGGAATCGCCCATGTCGATGTGCTTCCCGACCTTCGCGCAGCGGCGACCCGGTCCGGTCTCTACCCGCGCTCGGCAAACCAGCACCCCACCGGCGAGGGCTACCGCGTGATTGCGGAGGGCGTCGCGCGCTCCTTCGCCTCCCCGGTGCCCTGATCGAATGTGCCGCCGCGGGTCACCACGGCTCGTTCCAGGCGCGCGAGTGCGGCCGCCGGCGCCGTTCCCTCGGCGATGAGATCGTGCCGCTCGTGGGGGTCGGTCTCCAGATCGTAGAACTCGCGCTGATCCGGCAGGACGAGCAGCTTGTAGCGGGCGTCGCGCGCGGCCCGGAAGTGGCGTTCGGGGTCGGGGGGGCCGCCGTTGGGCAGAAAGCGTTCGGTGTAGAGCACGCTGCGTGCGGATGGCGTCGCGGGATTGGCGAGGTATGGGAGCAGGCTCTGTGAATCCTCGGCCTCCGATTGCACGCCGAAGAGTTCGGCGATCGTCGCAAAGAGGTCGGTGACATGGACGAGCGATTCGCTCGCGCGGCCCTGGCTGGCGGGCGGCACCTGGGGGCCCGCCACGATCAGCGGAACGCGGATGCCCCCTTCGTAAAGAGATCGCTTTTGTCCGTGCGTTGGCGGTCGGGTGCCGTGCTGGGAGGTTCCGTTGTCGGCGACGAAGATCACAGTCGTGTGGCGCAGCACGTCGGGGTCGATTGCGGCCAGCAGCCGCCCGATCTCGCGGTCCAGAGCTTCGAGTCCCGCGTCGTAATGGGCGCGCGGCGTGTCGCGCGGGTTCCCCGAAAGCTTGGCCCCGTGCAGTGACGGGGGCGGGCCACCCGCCATGTGCCATCTGCCCACGGCGAAGGTTTCCACACCGCGGCCCGCCAGCAGCTGCGCAAGGGTCGTCTGGTCGAGTTCCAGACCCCGGGCCTGGTCCGGGCGGCCGAGATGGATCGCCGCACCGACGCCGTTGCGGGAGGGGAGCCGCCCGGTCAGCATCGCCGCGCGCGAGGGCGAGCACATGGGTGTGGCCCACGCGCGATCGAAGCGCACGCCCCGTGCGGCGAGGGCATCGAGATTCGGTGTCGTGCTCGGGTCGGGATGTGTCTCGTAGGCCCCGATGCGGTCCACACCCACGTCATCGGCGATAAGGAGCAGAACGCTTTCCGGCGGCACCGGTGTCTCGCCACAGCCGAGTGTCAGCGTCGCGAGCCAGGCGGCTGCGAGCGGGAAGCTGCGCCTCAGCGGCCACTCTCCAGGCGGTTTTCGAGCGACGCGATCTCTTTCTCGAGCCATCGGGTCTCCCAGAAGTTGACGCTCTGATCCAGGAGTGCGCGGTGCGCCGCCAGGCTTGCGTCGAGCGAAGGCGCGTGGTCCGGTTCGGCTTCGAGCGCGAGTTCGGCCAGGTGGAGGGCTTCGACCGGCGCACCGGCGGCCAGCTTTTTCTTCGCGGCTTCGGCGAAGCCGTCGGGGCCACCGGCTAGGGCCACCACGTCGGGCCAGACGCTCCACGGCGCCACGGGGTAGAGCTCCGTCGTCGAACGCGCGTGAAACCAACCCGAATACTGCTCCCAGATTGCGCGGATCGACCAGGGGAGCTTTCCGTAGCCTTCTCCCACTTCGAGTTCGGGCGGAAGTCGGATGTCGCGCATGGCGCTCCAGACGTCCTCTCCGCCATTCATCGCAATCACGACGCAGTCGTGGACGTAGAGCACTGCGTTGCGCATGCGCTCGAGTTCGCTCCGGATGAGTTCGCGGCCGACGACCGGCTCGTGGTGGCCAACGAGCAGCATCTCGGCATCGAGTTCGAGCAACTTGTCGAGGGTTTCTACGTAGCGGAGGGCGTCCCGATAGCGGTCGCCACGGATCGTGACCAGGTTCGGAAAGTGTCCGAAGAGCGCGCCGAATGCGTTTCCCGTAAAACAGATCTTGTGCTGCGGAAGCCAGATCACCAGGGAGTCCTCGGTCTCGGCCCCGCTGATGGCGATCAATTCGAACTCGATGCCGCCCAGTTCGAAGGCGTAGCGGTCTTCGAAAGTGATCGTCGGTTTCGGCTGGGCCTGTCCGGAGACCGGAGTACCCGCCTTCTCGAGTTTTTTAACGTAGGCAAAGCCCGCCGCGATCGTCTTGGCGAAGGCAAATATGCTCCGCTTGCCGCGGAAGGGCTGGAGGCGATTGTCGTAGCTCTGGTGCTCCAGGTTGTTCGCCTGGGCGATGATCTCGGTGCCTTCTTCGATGAAGTGATCGGCTCCACCGACGTGGTCCACGTGCCCCTGGGTGAAGATCACATACCGGATGGGTCCGCTGTCGATCGAATCGAAGTATTCCTTGTGAGTCGGCGCCTCGAAGCCCATTCCGGTGTTGACGACGACCCGTCCTTCGGAGGTCACGATCAGGAAGCTGTTGGAGTTGCCTTCCGAGAGGTAGATGAAATCGTTGATCTTCGAGTGTCGCACGGTGGTCGCGGGGAGCATCTCGAAGGCCGTAGGTCGGGAGCGCCAGAGCGGTTCAGACACGTTTTTTCTTCCAGTATCGAGGGGACAAGGCGACAAGACTACGCCATCCAGCCGGCCGTGCGGGTTTCCGGGCCGGGCTTGCCGCCTTCCGGTTCCTTCGGGTAGGCTGCTCGGCTTCGAGCGCATCCTGTATCCCCGTATCCGAGGAGAAACCGCATGAAGGCCGCCGTTCTATGGGATCTGAACAAGGAACTCGACGTCCGTGACGACGTTTCGCTGACCGACCTGGGTCCCGGCGAGGTCCACGTGAAAATTGTGTCGAGTGGGGTCTGCCACTCGGACGTGTCGGCGCAGAACGGAACGATTCCATCGGGAACTCCCTGTGTACTGGGACACGAGGGTGCCGGGATCGTGAAGGAAGTGGGTGCTGGAGTCACGGAGGTCGCGGCCGGAGACCCGGTGATCCTTGCGTTCACACCGGCGTGCCGAACTTGCAAGGCGTGTCTGCGGGGGCAGGCGAACCTCTGCGAAACCATGCTGCAGATGGCCATCACGCCGCACTTCATCGTTGACGGCAAGCAGATGGGCGGGATGACGGGACTCGGCACCTTCGCCGAGGAGATGATCATTCCGGAGAATGCCGTGGTGAAGGTGGACCCCGACATTCCGCTCGAAATCGTTTCGTTGGTCGGCTGCGGAGTCACGACCGGCGTGGGGGCTGCGATCAACACCGCGGCGATTTCGCCCGGTTCGTCGGTCGCGGTGATCGGTTGCGGCGGGGTGGGAATCTCGGCGATCCAGGGTGCGCGTATCGCCGGCGCGGCCGAGATCGTTGCGGTGGATCCGGTGGAATCGAAGCACGATCTCGCCAAGAACTTCGGAGCCACGCACGCGGTGAAACCGGATGACATCGATGGCGTGAAGAACGACGTGACCGCTGGCGAGGGATTCGACTACGTGCTCGAGTGTGTTGGGCACCCGGCGACCATCCGGCAGTGCTACGACCTGGCGCGGCGCGGCGGAACGGCGGTCGTCGTGGGGGTCGGGCGCATTACGGAAGAGATCACGTTCAACGCCTTCGAATTGTTCTACGGCGACAAGACGCTCAAGGGCTCGATGTACGGGGGCGCCAACGTGCGGGTGGACTTCCCGCGCCTGCTGCGGCTCTGGAAGGCCGGCAAGCTCGACCTCGAGGGCATGATCACGCGGCGCATGCCTCTCGAAGACGTCAACGAGGCATTCCGCGCCATGCAGGCCGGCGAGGTAATCCGCTCCGTTCTGGAGGTTGGACGCTAGCGATCCGCGGCGCTGCGCCCCCACTTACAGACGAATCCGAATTCAAGGCAGAAGGTCTGCTTCTGCCCGGAGTTCGCTCGGTTGAAAATGGGTACTCGAAGCACTCTGCCGCCCGGGTCTCCAATTGCTCGTGCTCCTGCCTGATTCGCCGCATTCTCCTGGACGCCCGGATTCCTCGGCACATGAGACAGGCTGGTGGTTGCGTTCGCCGTGCCCGGCTCGCAGTTGATCGATCCACCAATTGCTACTCCCGGGCCCGTTCCGGAGCGGGGTGCGTTCCGCCCCCATCCATTCGGCATTCCACTCCCGCGCAGCGCGGTCTCGGACCGGCCCGTCGAGAGGCGATCTCACTCGGTGGTAGACTGTGCGCCGTGGGTGGCCGAGTTCGCGTCGAGAGGGAAGGGGGCATCGGGTGGATCGTTTTCGACCATCCGGAGCGGCGCAACGCGATCTCGGTCGAGATGTGGCGCGCCATCCCCGACATCGCCGATTCCCTTGGGGCTGACGACGCGGTGCGGGTGATCGTGCTGCGCGGTGCGGGCGAGGTCGCCTTCGTATCGGGTGCGGACATTTCGGAGTTCGAGGAAAAGCGGACCGGCGACGCGGCAGGTCGCTACGCGCTGGACAACGGCGCGGCCATGCGGGCGCTTGCACGGCTCGAAAAGCCGGTGCTCGCCATGATCCACGGCTTCTGCGTCGGCGGCGGCGTCGGGATCTCGCTCGCGGCGGATATGCGCTACGCCGCCGATGATGCCGTGTTCGCGATTCCGGCGGCGCGCCTGGGTCTCGGGTACGCGCCGGGCGGGCTGGAGGTTCTCGTAGACCTCGTCGGGCCTTCCGCGGCGAAGGAGATCTTCTTCACGGCACGGCGCTTCAGTGCCGATGAGGCGCTGCGCATGGGTCTCGTCAACGGGGTGGTTGCGAAGGCGGATCTCGAGGCCACGGTGCGCGAGACCGCGATCCAGATTTCCGAAAATGCTCCGCTTACGCTGCGGAGCGTCAAGCGGATCGTATCGGAGCTGCATCGACCGCTTGCCGAGCGCGACGCCGAGGGCCTGGAGGCGAGTGTTCGCACCTGCATGGAGAGCGAGGACTACCGCGAGGGGATGCGGGCCTTCCTCGAAAAGCGCCGGCCTTCATTCAAGGGTTGCTGAGTGGTCGAAGCGCCGCTGGCCGGTGTCCGGGTGCTCGATCTCACCCGCTACCTGGCCGGTCCCTTCTGCACGATGTTGCTGGCCGATTACGGCGCGGATGTCGTGAAGCTAGAGCCGCGCGAAGGCCGCGAGTTTCGGCCCGCCGGGGCCAAAAGCGACAGCTACTTCTTCCTGTCGAGCAACCGGGGCAAGCGCTCGGTGACGTTGGATCTGCGCCGCGATGCGGGCAGGGCGCTCTTCTTGCGCCTGCTCCCGCGGTTCGACGTCGTCGTCGAGAATTTTCGCCCCGGCGTCATGACACGCCTGGGTCTGGGGTCGGAATTGCTGCTCGAGCGCCACCCGGGTCTCGTCTACTGCGCGATCTCGGGCTACGGCGCCGACGGTCCGAGCCGCGATCGGCCCGGGTTCGACCAGATCGCCCAAGGCGAGAGCGGCTTCATGAGTCTGACGGGGACCGAGGAGAGTGGACCTACCCGCGCGGGCCTCGCGATCGCGGACCTGCTCGCGGGGCTCTTTGCAGCTCACGGCATTCAGCTCGCCCTCCGCGTCCGGGAACGCACGGGTCGCGGGCAGGTGGTGGACACCTCGCTTCTCGAAGCGATGGTCGGTGTTCTCTCCTGGGCTGCGGGTATGTACTTCGAGGGTGGCGAGCACCCGGGTCCGGCCGGTCAGCATCACCCGTTGTCGGCGCCTTACGGTCGCTTCCGCGCCCGCGATGGCTGGATCAATATCGCGGCGGCCCAGGAAGCCATGTGGGAGAAGCTGGCCGGTGTCCTGGGGCACGCGGAATGGATCCAGGACGAGCGCTTCTCGGCTCCGGCTGCCCGGGTGCGTCACCGCGCCGAACTGACGTCCGAAATGGAAGTGGCGCTCGCGGGCGCCGACGTGGGTGTCTGGGTCGAACGGATCAATGCCGCGGGCGTTCCGGCCGGCCCCGTGCTCGATCTCGAGCAGGTCTTTGCCGATCCTCAGGTGCTGGCGCGACGCATGCTCGTCGAACTCCCCCACCCCGAACTCGGCACCTTCCGCACCACAGGACTTCCCGTGAAGCTCTCGGAGACGCCGGGACGTATCGACCGTTGTCCGCCGCTCCACGGGGAGCATACCGACGAGGTGCTTCAAGAGTGTGGGGTGCCGCCTCCGGAAATCGAGCGGCTTCGCCGGGAAGAGGTGCTCTAGCGACCCTGTCCTGGGACGCGTAGCGGCGGCAGAGTTCCGTACGTCGCCGCGCGCCAGAGCCACTCGACGGGTCCGAAGCGGAAGCGTGCGAGCCACCAGCGGCTGGCGGCCACCTGGGCCGCGAAGAGTGCAACGGCCAGGACGATGCCCACGGGCGGGGTGATGGGTCCGAGTGGACCGAGCCCGGTGCGGGCGAGTACAGCCACGCCGACCGCCGATTGGAGCAGGTAGTTCGTGAGCGTCGTGCGGCCGACGTCCGCAATGGGTCTCAAGCGGGCGCTCCAATCGGGCCGGGTAAAGAGATGTAGCGCGAGGTGGACGTAGACGAATGCCAGTGTCGGGGTGGCGATGGCCAGCAGGACCTCGATTGCGATACCGGACTTCGACAAGCTGCCCTGGCCCGGAGAATCGAGCAGCGGAAGCGCGGCAATATTGCAGAGGCCACCTACGACGAGCGCTGGCACCAGTGCCGACCGCGTGCGTGCGACGAAGCGAGCCGCATCCGCGAGCGCGCCTCGACGGCCGCTCGCGAGTCCCAACGTGAAGGCGGCGAAGGCGAAGCTGCTCTGGCGCAGGGGGTAGGTATGAGCCGCCACCGATTCGGCCAGGGCATCGCGTGCCGTCAGGTCGAGAGTCCCTGCCCAGGCGACCAGGCTCAGGAAGACCAGGCTGGGTGCCACGAGGCCGCCGACGGTCACACTGCGGAGGACGGAGTCCCGCCGATTTCGAAGCGGTAGGAGCAGAATGCCCAGCAGTGCGTAGGTCGCCAGGATATCGCCATCCCAGAGCATCGAATGGGCTACACCAATCAGGAACAGGATTGCCATGCGCCAGAGGTGGATCCCGACGAAACCCGATTCGGTGCGCCGCATCTGGAGCGCGATGCCGTACCCGAACAGGAAGGCGAAGATCGCGTAGACCTTGTTGTCGCACAGGAGTCGCACGGCACCGAGGGCGGTCTGGTCGAGCCACGTCGCGTCCGGTCCTGCTGCGAAAGCTGCGTAGGACGGCACCACGAAGTGCTGGAGGTTCTCCAACAGGACACCGAACAGGGCGAGGCCGCGCAGGACGTCTAGCTGGACGAGGCGCTCGCCGGGCGCCGTGGGTGCGAGAGGCACGCCCGGGAGCGTAGCGGTGGAGGGTCAGACGCGCCCCGCTTCAGCGCGGGTCCTTCCGGACCGATGCGGAGGGCATGCGAAGGTTTCGATTCAGCCTGATCTCGCTCTGCCTGGTTCTTTCGGGTTGCCTGCTGCCGGCAGCCGGGACGCCTGTTCACGTGGACATGCGTGCGGGAAGCTTCTGGTCGGGGGAGGGCCGGCTGCTGGAGATCCGCGAAGACGGTCAGCGCTGCCGGGTGGCCGTGCGCCACCGCACGCTCGTGGTGCGCAAGCGATGGGTGAGCTGCGTCTACGTCCACGCGTCGAGCTCTCGGGATACCGCCACGCCTTAGGCGCCGCCCGGCGTCTCCTCGGGACCCCCGCGGTTTCCGGAGGCTCGGCTTCTGCTCCCGTTCGGTCGAGTGGGATTGGATTGGGAAGCCTTGTGCGCAGCGACCGAAGCCGGGGCTATGTTCCGGGCGCCTGGGGGAAAATGGATGGGGCTTCGGGTCGAGCGCGAGCATTTCGACGCGGACGACTACAGGCAGTTTTCGGAGCGTCTCGCGCGGAGCCTCGATGCCATGCGCGGCCTGCTCGACCGTCCCGGTTTCGGCGTTGGGCCGCGCTCTCTGGGTGCGGAGCTCGAACTCTTCCTCATCGACGGCGCCGGACGCCCGCTTCCGCTGAACCGCGAGGTCCTGGCGGACAGCTTGGACGACCGGCTCACGGTGGAACTCGACCGCTTCAATCTGGAGTGCAACCTGCGCCCTACGGCGCTGGCTGGACGGCCCTTCGCCCACCTCGAGCGCGAGATGCACGAAGCGGTCGAAGAAGTACGCCGGGCTGCGCAAGCCCACGACGGCGACGTCGCGGTGATCGGGATCCTCCCTACGCTCCGCGAGGCGGACCTCCAGCGCGGCGCCATGACCGACGAGCCGCGCTACCGGGCGCTCTCAGCGGCGCTGCGCCAGGTGCGGCACGGTCCGTTCCAGATGCATATCGACGGCAGGGAGCCGCTCGATGTGCACTGCGACGACGTCACTTTCGAGGGGGCCAATACCTCTCTCCAGCTTCACCTGCGCGTCGACCCGGCGGATTTTGCTCCGGTCTTCAACGCGGTGCAGCTGGCCACGGCTCCCGCCGTCGCGCTCGCGGGCAACTCACCCACTTTTCTGGGACATCGGCTGTGGCAGGAGACCCGGGTCGCGCTCTTCAAGCAGGCCGTCGATGATCGGGAAGCCCATGCGATGCGCGAGTCGCGGGTGGCTTTTGGATCGGGTTGGGTCGGTGAGAGCGCGCTCGAGCTCTTCCAGCGCAATGTCGTTCGGCACGATCTGTTGCTTCCGATAGTCGGCGAGGAGGACCCCCTCGAAACGGTGCAATCCGGCGGGGTGCCGCAGCTCGACGAGCTGCGGCTTCATCAGGGGACCATCTGGCACTGGAACCGCGTCGTCTACGACTCCGGCGGCGGTGGCCACCTGCGCATCGAGATGCGTGGGCTTCCAGCGGGGCCGACGGCGCTCGACATGGCAGCGAATTCGGCCTTTCTCATCGGGCTGGCGCTCGGTATCGCTCGGGACGCCGAGGCCTGGTGTGAGGGCCTCGCCTTCGCAGTGGCAGAGCATAACTTCTACCGAGCGGCCCAGGACGGACTCGCCGCGGAGCTGATCTTTCCCTCGGAGCCCGGCGCGGCGGCGCAACCGATGCGGGCGTCGGAGCTGATCGAGCGATTGGAGCCGGTGGCTCGCGACGGTCTGCTCGACGCGGGCGTCGAGCCCGCTGAATGCGAGCGCTATCTCGGCGTCGCGCTGCGCAGAGCGGCGAGCGGCCGTACCGGTGCGCATTGGCAGAGCTGTGCGATCGAAGCGCTCGAGCCCCGGCTCGGGCGGCCGCACGCGCTCGCTGAGATGCTGGGGGCCTATCTCGCTCGTGCGGGCTCCGGCCGATCGGTTGACGAATGGACACTCGAAGAACGGGACGGCGACGTTCCGGTGCGCATGGCGCCGGGCAAGGACGAAGTCCCGGAGCGCATCGAGGACTTTTTGCGCGGTCTCGGTGGACCTGCTGTATTGCGCCTCCCGGGCCGCGATCGGTCTCGGACTCGCGTTGTCACCACCCTGCTGCACGGCAACGAGCCTTCTGGAGTGAGGGCCGTGCACGGCCTGCTGCGCGCGGGGTTCGAGCCGGCCGTCGATGCCCTTTTCGTCATCGGTTCCATCGAGGCTGCACTCGCTGCTCCCGGGTTCGCGTTCCGGCGCCTCCCGGACGCGCAGGACCTGAACCGCTGCTTCCGCGAGCCGTTTGCCGGGAGCGAGGGCGCGCTCGCTCGCGAGGTGTTGGAGGTTCTGCGAGCAGCGCGGCCCGAGGCGCTCGTCGATCTCCACAACAACACTGGCCGCAGTGTCCCGTACGGGGTAGGGCCGGCGGCGGGACCGGCCGAGCTGGGACTGGTGGCGCTCTTTGCCAGCCGCTACGTGCACAGTGATCTGCGTCTCGGAGCCCTGGTGGAGGCCACGGCGGAAGAATTTCCGAGTGTCGTCATCGAATGTGGCCGCGCTGGTGATCCCGCTGCCGATGGGGTCGCGGGCGTCGGCCTCGAGCGCTTCCTGGGAGCCGTTCGCATCGGCGAAGTGGCGTCCCCAGGCGTGCGGGTGGTGACCGACCCGGTCCGTGTGGAGGCGGTGCCGGGTATCCGGCTCGCCGTGGGCGATGGACCGCAAAGCGAAGCCGACCTGACCGTGGCCGCAGACATGGATCAATACAACTTCGGCACGCTTCGCGCGGGCCACACGATCGGATGGGTGCGACCTGGGAGCTCCTGGCCGCTGCGGGCGTTGCGCGGGGACGGCAGCGACGTGGCCCACAGTTTCTTCTCCATCGAAAACGGGGAGGTCCGGACGCGTCGCGAGGCCATTGCGATCATGATCACGAACGATCCCGGCTGTGCGGTCGAGGATTGCCTCTTCTACGTCGTTCGGGACGCCGGCCCACAAACGGTGTCCCCTGGAAAGGGCGCTTCGCTGCCCGAGTGACCGGCGGGTGACGCGTTGCGCGCGTTCGGAACCCCAGTTTTCTCTGCCACCTTCCCTTGAGCATCCCTCCACGCATTCGCCCTACTATTCCCTCAGCCGGGCTTGGGCTTCGGCGTCCAGGAGGAGGTCCTAGGTGGGAGTGCGTATCTCTACGTGGGTGGCTGGGCTTGCGGTGGCCTGTGCGGTGTTTTTTCCACTGGCGGTGTGGGCCGATGAGGTGGGCCAATCCAGTGCGGACTGCGGCACATCGGTCACTGCCGAGATCCTCGGCATTCTTCGGGACGCTGGGAATATCGATCAGGCCCGGTACGAGGCGCTCTGTGCCAGGGCCCGCGGGACCAGCGAGCCGAGTCCGGCCGAAGCCGTGTCTGCAGCCGGCGAGCCGAGTCCGGCCGAAGCCGTGTCTGCAGCCGGCGAGCCGAGTCCGGCCGA
>PBYF01000047.1 GCA_002729515.1 Deltaproteobacteria bacterium | reverse complement strand
TGGCCTGCACTACCCGGGGGCAGACCCGGCCCGTCGGGAGATGGCCTGCACTACCCGGGGGCAGACCCGGCCCGTCGGGAGATGGCCTGCAGCGTCGACGCTCTTCCGGACATCCCGACGCCGGGCTCGACGCTGCGGGAGGATCGGATGGGGATTTTCCCGGTTGCCGTCGCCTAGGATTGCACCGGCCGGAAGCCGCGTGCTACAACCGCGGTTGCACGGCGCAGACCCGTGAATTCCCACGAGAATCGCGGATTCTTGAACCGGAGGACGGCATGCCCCAGGCATATTCGATCAGCGCCGAATCGATTGCGACGGAGCGCGAGCGGGTCGGCGACGATCTGCAGAAAGTCGATGTCTCGCGGATCATCCAACTCGACGACGTGGAGTTGCGGGAGATCGGCCCCGGTGACGTGCACCTCAAGATCCTCGCGGTTTCGGCGGAGCACAACGTCGACCACGCCGCGCTCGCGGACACCATGAATATCGCCGAGGCCCGCGGCGGAAAGATCTATCCGGGCAATAGCGCCGTCGGTGAGGTGCTCGCGGTCGGGGAGGCCGTCGCCCGTGTGAAGCCCGGCGACGTAGTGGTCACCCATTGCAACGGCGAGCCCGATGCCTACGGCTACCCCCTGCGCATCTGGGCCTACGACCAGCCCGATTCGATCGGCTGGTACGGCAAGGAGGCGGTGGTTGCCGACTGGCAGGTGGTGCCGGCGCCGCTCGACTGCGGGCTCGATCTCTGGGCGATTGCGGCGCTCCCGCTCCGCGCGCCCACCGCCCATCACCTGTGGCGGCGCGCCATCGGTATCTACCGCGTGAAGGTGAGCTGCGAGCAGCGGGCGCGCGTCGATGTGCTCGGGTTCGGCGGAGGCGTCTCGGAGCTCTTCCTCATGCTCGCCGCGCACGAGGGCCATCGCGCCATCTTCTGTTCGGGAAGCGCCGAGCGCCGCGAACAACTCGAAAAACTGGGCATCGAGTCGGTGGATCAGAAACAGTTCAATCGTTTTGCAGACCGCGACGACGTCAAGGCCTTCAGCAAGCACGTGAAGGGAATGACCAATGGGGAGGGCGTGCAGCTGGTCTGCGACATGATGCGCGGCACGGTGTTCCCGGCCGGAATGGCAGTTCTCTCTCGGGAGGGCGTGAACGTGAGTGCCGGCTGGCAGCTCGGCATGAACTGCTCGTACAATTCGGCGAATTGCTCGGTGCGGCAGCTCACCATCGACCACACGCACTACGAGACTCTCGCCGGGGTGTCCGCGGCCACCGAACTCTACGGCCACGTTTTCAAGCCGACCGTCCACCGCGAGATCTACGGTTTCGAGGACCTGCCCCGGGCGATGGAAGAGATGCACCAGAACGTTCAGACGGGGATTCCGATCGTGCGCGTCGCAGACGAGATGCCGGAGTCGGTGCGGAACCTGGTCCCCTGAGAACGATCTCCGAGCGTGGGATTTCGCCCATGCGGTGTGCGCCGCGTTGGGAGTGGAGAACGGCATGATCGTCGGTGTGGTGAAGGAAACCCGCGCGGGGGAGCGGCGTGTCGCGTTGGTTCCGGACGCGGTCAAGCAGCTCGCCGGTGATTCGCTCGAGATCCTCGTCGAGGCGGACGCTGGAGCTGCCGCGGGTTTTCCCGACAGCTACTACAGCGAGGTGGGGGCCACGATCGCGGCGGATGCCGCCGTGCTGCACGAACGCTCCACGGTGATTCTCCGCGTGCAGTCCCCCGCCGACGGCGAGGTCGAGGCCCTGCGCCGGGGTCAGTTCCTGATCGGTCTGCTCGAGCCGCTGGATCGTCCGCAGCTCGCGCGGCAACTCGCGGACCGGGGCGTCACGGCCTTTGCCATGGAGCTCATGCCGCGTATCACGCGCGCACAGTCGATGGATGCGCTCTCCTCGCAGAGCACCATCGCCGGCTATCGGGCGGTGCTGCTCGCCGCCACCTACCTGCCGAAGATCTTTCCCATGCTCGTCACCGCCGCCGGCACCCTGTCTCCGGCCAAGGTGCTGGTGATCGGCGCGGGGGTGGCGGGGCTCCAGGCCATCGGTACGGCCCGCCGGCTCGGCGCCGTTGTCGAGGCCTACGATACGCGGCCCGCAGTGAAGGAGCAGGTCGAGAGCCTCGGTGCCCGCTTCGTCGAACTCGACCTGGACACGGGCGACGCGGAGGATGCCGGTGGCTACGCCCGGGCCCAGAGCGAAGATTTCTACCGCCAGCAGCGCGAACAGCTGGGGCAGCGGGTGGCCCGGTCGGACGTCGTGATCACCACCGCGCTCGTGCCGGGGCAGACCGCACCCCGGCTGATCGAAGCTGCCGCCGTCGAGGCCATGCGCCCGGGCTCGGTCGTCGTGGATCTGGCTGCCGCGAAGGGCGGCAATTGCGCCGTCACCGAAGCGGACCGCATCGTGAACCATGGCGGTGTCAGCGTCCTCGGCCACACCAATCTCGCGGCGGAGATCCCGGCGCACGCGAGCCAGATGTACGCCAAGAATCTCGTCACGTTTCTGAAGCACCTCCTGGAAGAGGGCGAGCTCCAGCTCGACCTCGAGGACGAGATCACGAAGGGGGCGCTTCTCACCCACGAAGGGGCCATCGCCAACGACGCGGTGCGCGCCCGAGCAGAGGGCTGATGCTCGAGAATCCCGCTGTCGCTCTCACGATCCTGGTGCTGGCGCTCTTCGTCGGCATCGAGGTCATCTCCAAGGTCCCCCCGCTGCTCCACACGCCGCTCATGTCGGGCTCGAACGCGATCTCCGGCATCGCCATCGTGGGCGCCCTGCTCGCAGCCGGGCAGGAGGAGCGGACCCTGTCCACGGTGCTCGGCTTTCTGGCCGTGGTCTTTGCGATGATCAACGTGGTGGGTGGCTTTCTGGTGACCAACCGCATGCTGGCGATGTTCAAGCGCAAGAAGGACAACGCGTGATCGCCGAGTTCATCCCGTACGCGTACCTGTTGGCCGCGGTCCTCTTCATCCTCGGCCTGCGTCAGCTGGGCTCCCCGAAAACGGCCAGCCGCGGGAACCTCACCGCGGCCGTGGGCATGCTGATCGCGATCGTGGCGACGCTCGTCGATCAGGGCATCGTGTCCTACGGAGTGATCGTGGGCGGCATGGTGGTGGGTGCAGCCGTCGGAGCGGTGCTCGCGACGCGCATCCAGATGACGGCCATGCCCCAGATGGTGGCGCTGCTAAACGGCTTCGGCGGCGCGGCTTCGGCGCTGGTGGCGTCGGCCGAATGGCTCGGCTACCTGCGCGACGGGGCCGAGCCCATCGGCTACGTGCCGCTGGCCATCGTGCTCGGCGTCCTGATCGGCGCCATCACCTTCACGGGCAGCCTCATCGCATTCGCGAAGCTCCAGGAGCTGATGCGCGGCGCTCCGTTGACCTACCCGGGCCAGCAGGTGGTGAACGCGCTGCTGGGCGCCGGGACGCTGGTCCTGGCGGGCGTGCTGGTCTTTGCGCCATTGCAGCCCGAGGTCTTTGCCGGTCTCGTGTTGCTCTCTGCCCTGATGGGCGTGTTGCTCGTGATCCCGATCGGCGGTGCCGACATGCCGGTGGTGATCTCCCTGCTGAACTCCTACTCGGGCCTCGCGGCCTGTGCGACGGGCTTCGTGCTCGGGAATAGTGGCCTCGTCATCAGCGGCTCGCTGGTCGGCGCGTCCGGGATCATCCTGACGAAGATCATGTGCAACGCGATGAACCGCTCGCTCGCCAATGTGCTCTTCGGTGCGTTTGGCGCTGTCGACGAGAGCGCACCGGCCGCGGGCGGGGAGGATCAGCGCACGGCCAAGGGATACACGCCCGAGGACGCCGCGATCATCTTCGGGAACTCGCGCTCTTGCATCATCGTGCCTGGCTATGGCATGGCGGTCGCGCAGGCTCAGCACGCCGTGCGCGAGCTCGCCGACGTGCTCGAGAAGAAGGGCATCGCGGTAAAATTTGCGATCCATCCGGTTGCCGGTCGCATGCCCGGACACATGAACGTGCTGCTCGCCGAGGCGGATGTTTCCTACGAGCGTCTGGTGGAGATGGACGAGATCAACCCGGAGTTCTCGGAGACGGATGTCGCCCTGGTGATCGGTGCGAACGACGTCGTGAACCCGGACGCGCGCACCGCCAAAGGAAGTCCGATCTACGGGATGCCGATCCTCGACGTGGACCGTGCGGGGCATGTATTCGTGGTGAAGCGCAGCATGAACCCGGGCTTCGCCGGCGTGCAGAACCCGCTCTTTTTCCTCGACAACACGATGATGGTCTTCGGCGACGCCAAGGGCGTCGCCCACGCGATCGCCGAGGCGGTTCAGGAGCTCATCTGATCCGCGCGGCGTTCGCGTTCGCCGCCACCGCATCGGTCGCGCTTGCCGCCACCGCACTGCTCGCGTTTGTCGCCACTGCACTGCTCGCGTGCGCTCCCGCCGAGCCGCTCAAGGTCCCGTTTACCCACCGGGGCGAGGTCCCCAATCCGCTCGTGTGGCGTGCCGACCACTCGGAACACGGCACGCTCTTCTTGTTGGGGTCGGTGCACCTGAACAAGGAGCGCATCGGCAATCTCGGGCCGGCCGTGGGAGCGGCCTGGCAGGGCTCCGAAGAGCTCGTCGTCGAAATCGACACGTCGGCGCTCTCGTCTGGGGAAATATCGGCGCTGATGGAGCGCTACGGAATCCTGACTCCGCCGTTGACGCTCGCCGACGTGCTCCCCGCCGAACTCTGGCAGCGGATCGTCGTCTACGTGCGAAGCCGCGGCATCTCCGAAAAAAGCATCATGAATTGGAAGCCCTGGTTCCTGTACCTCGTTCTGATCCAGCTCGAGTTTGCGAGAGCGGGCTACGAGTCCGAGAACGGGGTCGATGAACTCTTCGTCCGCGCCGCGGAGGGAACGATGCCGATCGTCGCACTCGAATCCATGGACTCGCAGCTCGAGATCTTCGACCAGCTGCCCGCGTTGCTCCAGCAGCAGTTGCTCGAAGATGCGCTGACGCAGGCGGATGACGTTCCCAACGAGGTCGCGGCGCTGGTGGATGCGTGGATGCGGGGAGATGCGGACCGACTGACCGAGCTCGTCTTCCAGCCGCTGGACGAGAAGCCCGAACTCGCGATCTTCTACGACCGCGTCTTCTTTCAGCGCAACCGGAGCATGACGGCGGGGCTCGAGGAAATCGCACGCGACCGCAAGACGCGGCTCGTCGTGGTCGGCGCTGGCCACATGTTGGGGGCAGAGGGCATTCCCACACTGCTCGAAGAGCGCGGCTGGTCGGTCGTTGTCTTGGGCGGTCTGGTTCACTAGCCCCGGCTCGCCAGAGCGGCCGCGTGTTCTGCGCGCGGTTCCGTTTGCCAGGTGCCGGTAGGTATACTTCGCGCATGCCCACTGTAGAAATGGAACTCGGGAGCCTGGTGTTCCCCGAAGCAGGTCCCGTTCCGGGGGTCGTGTTGATTCACGACGTCTGGGGTCTCGCCGATCACACGCGCGATCTGGCGGGCCGGCTGGCCGGTGAGGGCTTTTCGGTGCTCGCCCTCGATCTGTACCGCCGCGAGGCCGAGGTGAAGATCGACAACCCGGGCGTCTGGATGCGGGGGTTATCCGATCCCCAGGCGATCGCGGACGTGGAGGAGGCCGCGGTCTTCCTGCGCGCGCACGAGTCCGTGGGCAATCGCAAGGTCGGGGTCATCGGCTTCTGCATGGGCGGCATGTATGCGCTGCTCGCGGCGTGCGGTTCACCCGGTATCGATGCGTCGGTGGCCTATTACGGGCTCCTCTCCCATGCCCACGGGATCCTCTACGACGAAGCCGGACTCGACCCGGCGAAAAAGCCCCGCCAGCCGCTCGACGCCGCGGCCGAACGCTCGTGCCCGCTGCTGTGTTTCTTCGGCGATACGGACGAATTCATCCCGCTGTCCGACATCGAGCTCCTGCGCGAACGCCTTGCCGCCGGGGGACCCCCGGCCGAGGCGGTCGTCTACCCCGGCTGTGGTCACGCCTTCATGAACGACACGCGGGCCGATGTCTACCGACCGGAGACCGCACAGCACGCGTGGGACCGGATGCTGACCTTCTTCCGCCAGCAGCTCGCCTGACTGATCTCGGGGTCAGGCGGTGGGGCGGGCGACGATCAGGGCGAGCGTGCGCTGGCGGGTCGCAAAGCGCGTGACCGAGCACTCGACGTCGATCGCGCTGCCCTGGCTGTCCTGGAGCTGGCCGAGGAAGCGCCGCGGCTCCGCGTTCTCTGTGACGGCGTCGAGTTCGGTCCACCAATCGTTCCGGACGGGCACGGGCACGAAGGACATGGCGTCGAGTCCGAGCAGGGCGTCGCGGGCCACGCCGAGGAGCGCTCCAGCGGCGGGATTCGCGTCCACCACCCGGGCGTTTTCGGCATCGACTGCGAGAAAGGCGTCGGCCACGCGGTCGATTGCTGCGATCACGGCGCGCCGCGTCCGGGTGGTGCCGCGCTTGCGCCGGCTCGCGGTGGTCGTCTTGAGGCTGCCCTGGAAGCGGGTGAGCAGCGGGCGGAGCGCCTTGCGGACTCCGTCTCCCGAGGTGCCGCTCGCTTCGGCGGCTGCATCCACCCAGGCCGCCAGCAGGGCTGCGACCCGGCGATCGTTGGCTCGCAGGCCATCGAGGGCCGGCTGGGCCGCTTCACCGTGTTGCAGGGCCGCGGCCGCGAAGGAGCGGAAGCGGCGCAGGACCTCGGTTTCCTCGGCCCCTGCCCTGGGGGCGGCCGGTCCGAGCTTCGCCGCCAGAACCGAATCGATCAGTGCCCGCCGGGCGATGAGCCACGCCGCGAGCTGCGGATTGCGGGTCACGCGGCGAGGGTAGTCCAGCTGCGATTCAATCGCCGTGGCTGTCGTGCCGAAGAGGATGGGGTGTCCATGCCCGATACCACGCATCGCCGGCTTCTGGTGAGCCACGCTCCGCCCGCTGCCTTCGCGCCCATGACGCGGACTCTTCTGGGGCGGCTGGGGTATGCGGTTCTCGAGCCCGACGACTTCGCGAAGTGCGAGGGCGAGCACGGCCGACCCGATTGCCTGCTGGTGGACGAACGCAACCTCGCAGACCTCGAGGACGACGGTGGACCGCCCGTTCCGGTGGTCGCTCTCACGGGTCGCCACGGCGTGACGGGTGCTGATTCGCGCATCGTCGGTGCGCTGCGCCGACCGGTGGGGATCCACGCGCTCTATCGCGTGCTCCAGCAGGTATTGGAGGAGACTCCCCGGAGTGTGCCGCGGGTTCCGACCCACATCCCGGCGACTTGTAGTCGGGACGGCAGCCGCTGGTCCGCCACCGTGCTGATGCTCTCCGAGAACGGCTGTCTGCTGCGGACGCCGGCGCCGCTGATCCTGGGCTCCCGCCTGGAGCTCTCCTTTGCACTGCCGCGGGCCGGCAATCTCGAGTTCGAGTCCGAAGTGGCCTACCAGCTCGTGCCGGACGTGGGCCTCATCTTCGACGCGGTCTCGCCCGACGCACGCCGGTGCATCGGTGAGTTCGTCACCGAGGCGCTCACCGGTTTCTGACGGTACCCTTCTCCAATGGAGTGGCGGAGCTTCGACCTCTTCGCTCCGACGCCCGATCACGCTCATCTGGCGGAGACGCTGCGGGAGTTCGTGACCCGCGAGGTAGAGCCTCAGGCCGCCTGGCACGATCGGGAGGAGCGCTTCAACCACGCGCTCTTTCGCCGTGCGGGCGAGCTCGGGCTGCTCGGGGTCACGATCGGAGAGGACTACGGCGGTGCGGGTCTCGACGCGACGGCCGCCGTCCAGGTCTTCGATGCGCTCGCGGGCGCGGATCCGGGCTTCACGCTCGCGGTTCTGGCCCACGCGGTGCTCTTCGCGCAGAACGTCAACGTCAACGGCGACGAGCTGCTGCGCAAGCACGTTCTGCCCCGCGCGGTTTCCGGGCAGTGGATCGGCGGCCTCTGCATGACCGAGCCCGAAGTCGGGACCGACGTTCTCGCCATGAGAACCAAGGCCCGGCGCGACGGCGATCACTACGTGCTCGACGGATGCAAGACCTTCATCACCAACGGCGGCATCGATGAGAACACCCTGGGCGACGCTTTTGTCGTCTACGCCGCCACGGGCGAGCGTTCCCTCACCGCTTTTCTCGTAGAGAAGGGAATGCCGGGCTTTGCGCTGGGTCAGAAGTGGTGCGACAAGCTCGGGGTGCGGGCTTCGTTCACCGCCGAGCTGGTTTTCGACGGCGTTCGGGTGCCGGTCGGCAATCGCATGGGTGAGGAGGGCGAGGGCACGCGTGCCATGATGCGGAACCTGGAGATCGAGCGGCTCGGCCTCGCCGCCATGTCGGTGGGGATCGCGCGCCGCAGTGTCCGCACGATGATCGATTACGCCAACGAGCGGCGGAGCTTCGGCGTGCCGCTCCGGGAGCACGGGCAGATCCAGCGCTACATCGCCGAAAACTTTGCCGAGTACCGAGCTGCTGCGACCTTCACCTACGACGTGGCGCGCCGTTTCGATCCGGCGACCGCGGGTCAGCGCGTCGACTGCGACGCCGCCAAGCTCTTCGCGGCCCAGGTGGGCAAACGCGCTGCCGACGCCGCCATTCAGGTGTTGGGCGGCGCCGGTTACATGGGAGAGGCCGTGGTGGAGCGGCTGTGGCGCGACGCCAAGCTGCTCGAGATCGGCGGCGGCACGCTCGAGGCGCACCACCGGAACCTGACGAAGGATCTCTGCCGCGACCCGGCCCAGGTTCCCTAGGGACCTTCCCGGCGGAGCTTTCCCTCGATCTCGGCCCAGCGCGCGTAGGCGTCTTTGGCCTCGTCCGTGAAGCCGAGAGTGTCGGCCGAGAGGGCGAGGCCGGAGACGGCGCGGATGTTGTCGGGCGCCAGCTCCGAAGCGCGCCGGTAGGCCACGTAGGCGTCCGGGGTGTTTTCCCGTCCTCGCTCCAGGTCGCCGAGCTGGATCCAGGCCTCGGCGTCGTTGGGGCCGATCCGGTTGACGACGAGTTCGAGGTGCTCGATGGCGCGGTCGGTGTCGCCCGCCTTTGCGTGGATATCGGCGGCCTGGCGCCGGAGCTTCGCGTTCTCGGGCTGGGCGCGCACGGCGAGTTCGATCTCGCGAGCCGCTTCGTCGTACCTGCCGGCCTCCGCGTACATCGCGGCCACGGCGCCCGGATCCCTTGCCTGGGGCGTCGTACACGCGAGGGCGAGGGCCGCGGCGATTGCGGGAATGAGACGCTGCATCGGCCTGACTCCAGACAGCATTATTGCTGCTCCTGCTTCCGAGGGAACCCCCCGGGACGCCTCGAATCAGATCTCCACCGTCACCTTCACGGCGCCCGAACGGCGGTCGGCCGCCAGGGCGAACCCGTCCGCGATCGCGTCGAGGCCCACCGTGTGGGTGGTTACGGCCTCGAGTCGGCCGCGATGTGCGTCGATCAGCGCCACGGCGCGCGCGAAGTCGGCGCCGTCGTGGGCGTGCTCGTAGCAGTTCGACCACGCGAGCGTCGCTTCCTTCAAGAAAAGTGGCGTCGTGTTGAGTGAGACGGGCCGGCGGAAGTGCCCGACCACGGAAACCGTCCCAGCAGGGGCGATGGCGGCGGCGGCGAGGGCCAGGGTATCCGCCTCGCCGCCCACGGATTCGAGGACGCAGTCGAAAGAATATTCGTTGCCGAGCGCGGTCAGCGCATCGGCCGAGCTCTGCGCTTCGGTGAGGACACGCGCTGCGCCGAGCGCGCCGGCGCGTTCGGCCTGGTGCGGGTAGCGCGCGGTGATCCAGACCTCGGCACCCAAGTCGCGCGCCGCCAGCACGGCGAGCAGTCCGAGCGTTCCGGCGCCGAGCACGAGTACCCGGCTTCCCCGGGTGACGCCCCCGCGGCGCAGACCGTGCACCACCACTGCCATGGGTTCGGCCAGCGCACCGAGGGGGCTCGGCAGGTCGGCCGAAACCGGGAAGAGGCGCTCCTCCGGAGTGACCACGTATTCTGCGAAGCCGCCGTTTGCGTGGATGCCCAGGATCTTCAGTCCGCGGCACAGGGCGTTCTGGCCGCGGGTGCACAGATCGCAGCGGCCACACGAGCGCAGCGGCTCGACCGATGCGAGATCGCCCGTCGCGATCGTTTCCACGCCGTCGCCGAGGGCGTCGACGACGCCCGTCATCTCGTGCCCGGGCACCACGGGGGTTCCCAGGTAACCGCCGGGCAGCAGGTGGAGGTCGCTCCCGCAGATGCCGCAGGCGCTCACGCGAAGGCGCACCTCGCCGGGGCCGGGCTCGGGCACGGGCAGCCGCTCGAGCGTGAGTTGGTCGGGGCCGGAGCAGAGGACCGCGCGCATCGAGGCGGAGGGCATATGGCTCAGGCTACCAGAGGATTCACTCGCCGAGACGCTCCATGACCGCGCGAACGATCAGGGGCCACGCGATGGTGGCGTCGGCGGGCACTTCGGCAAACCGGCCTCCCTCGTCGGGAGGCACGAACTTGCCCCAGGAGACACCCTCGGTGTAGCTGCAGCCCGAGAGACCGCCCCAGTGCTCGGGCTCGGGGCAGATCCGCACGGCGTACTTGTAGCGCCGCACGGGTTCGGGGTTCTTGAGTCGCACGCGGAGGATCTCCAGGTAGGGACCCACCTGCTGTGCCCAGTTGCGCGGTACGCCGCCCCCGATCGTGAAGATTCCGAGTGTTTCGTGCGCGCGAATCCGTTTGGCGAAATCGTCGAGATCCAGAAAGGGATCGAAGCGCAGAGGCTTCTCTTCTTGCTGCGCCACGCGAACGTGGTTGAAGATGGAAAGGTCGAGCCCCAGCTCCGAGTCGGTGAAGGCCGGGACGTAGACCGGCACACCGGCATTGGCCGCCGATGCCAGGACGGCGCGGCCCGGGCCCTTGGTGTGCAGCCAGCGTCCGATCTGCTCGCAGACGATGCGGCTCGACAGCACCGTGTCCCCGGGCAGGTCGCGGAGCGCCGCGTTGAGGATGCGTTCGACGTCGTCGAGGTTCTTCTCCAGTTCGATGGTGTCGTAGACCCGGTTGTACCCCTTGGTGTAGAGCTCCTCGTCGGGCATGTCGTTGCGGTGCTTGAAGTGGAGCTTGCCGGCGCTCTCGGAAAGACCGTGGGTCATCAGCGCACCGGTGGTCACGAGGGCGTGCACCCAGCCCCGGTCGATCATTTCGCAGAGCAGGAGTCCCTGCTTCGCGATGGTCATCGCCCCGGAGATCGTGAGCACGCGGAAGCAGTCCGGGTCGCGGACCATCGCTTCGAGCACGTCCGCGGCTTCGCCGAGCCGGCGGGCTCCAAAGGCCGTGCGGCTCATCGCGCGGACGAGCGCGTCGATACTCTCGACGCCCGCGATATCCAACGGTTCGAGCGGCTCGAGCTGGTCTTCGTGGCCGCGGCCGTACCGGCTCTCGTCGCGCGGGTTCGGCATACCCTCCTCCCGCTCTGGAGCGGGCGCAACGTAGCAGATCGGATCCGCCGCCCGGGAGGTTCAGGCCGGGGGGAGTGCCGCGATTCCGTCGGGTGCGTGCGTCGGGAGCGAGCACGTGACGTCGCGGCAGACGCAGGCCGGCCGCCGGGTGCGCCGCGTCTCCCGAGCCGTGCGGCGACCGCAGCGTCGGGCGCTTCCCCGGGTAGGCTACCGTAGGCCGCGCTCAGGAAAGCGAGAAGTTGATCGACGTCGTTCTACACAAGGACCGGGACCGCGCCGTGCGGCGCCGGCACCCGTGGGTTCTCTCCGGCGCCGTGGCGCGGCTCGACCCGCCCGATGCCGGCGTCCCGGGTGCGTTCGTGCGCGTGCTCTCGGCCGCCGGGGAGGTCGTTGGCTGGGGTCATCTCTCGCCCGGGGCGAGTTTGCGGGTGCGGCTCGTGAGCTTCGACAAAGAGCCTCCGCCCGACGACTGGCTCGAGCAGCGCGTGGCCCGGGCAGTCGAGCGGCGTGCGGCGCAGTCACTCGTGGGGGAAACGGACGCCGTGCGGCTGGTGAACGCCGAGGGCGACGCGCTGCCGGGACTGGTGGCAGACCGCTACGCCGACACCGTGGTGGTGAAGTTCACGGCGGCCGGCATGGCCGTGCGCCGCGACGCGGTGGCCGAAGCGCTGCGCGCCGCCAGCGGCGCGTCGGTGGGCTTCGAGCGTGCCGACGCGGCAGCCTCACGGCGCGAGGGCCTCGCGGCGCGCAGCGGGCCGCTCTGGGGCGAAGCGCCGCGCGAGCCCATCTGGATCCGCGAACGGGGGCGTCGCTACCGCGTGGACCTGGTGGGTGGCCAGAAGACCGGCTTCTACCTCGATCAGCGCGACGCGCGGGATCGGGTCGAGCGGCTCGCCGCCGGACGCCGAGTGCTCGATGCCTTCGCCTACACCGGGGGCTTCAGCGTCGCGGCGATCCACGGCGGGGCGCGGAGCGTCACGCTGGTTGAGTCGTCCGCACCCGCCCTGGCACTTGCGCGCGAGAACCTCGCCGAGGCGCCCGGGTGTGAGGTGCGCGCCGTCGAAGCCGACGTCTTTCGCTTCCTGCGCGAGGACGTGGAGGAGTACGACCTCATCGTGATCGATCCGCCGCCCCTGGCGCGCGCGCGGCGGGACGTCACGCGGGCCACGCGGGCCTACAAGGACGCCGTGCTCCACGCCCTGGGCCGGGCGGCGCCCGGGGCGCACCTGCTCTGCTTCTCCTGTTCTCACCACGTCGGTCCGGATCTCTTCCGCAAGGTCGTCTTCGGGGCTTCGCTCGATGCGGGTCGCTCCTTGCGGGTGTTGGCGACGCTCGGTCCGCCGGCGGATCACCCGGTTTCGCTCGATCACCCGGAAGGCACGTACCTCAACGGCCTGCTGCTCGAGGCGTGACGAAGCGCGTGTCCGGACGATCTGCCCAGGCGGCGGAAGCGGCTGCCCAGGCGGCGGAAGCGGCTGCCCGGGCGGCGGAAGCGGCTGCCCAGGCGGCGGAAGCGGCTGCCCGGGCGGCGGAAGCGGCTGCCCGGGCGGCGGAGTTTGTCGCCGCATCGGGCACAGCGGCCGACCGGGCGGCGCTGGCAGCGTTTACCGGGCGCGGCGGCCTCGACCGGGTCGCCGAAGCCCTCGGCCCGCCGCCGGACGATCTCCCGGCTTTCCGCCGGGCGCTGCGGCTTTTCGATGATCTCGACGCACTCGATCACCCGTTCGTCCAAGGCATCGCGCGCGATCTCGATCGGCTCCAGGCCGAGGATGGGCATTGGGGCGAGGACGCGGAGGACGCGATCTTCGACACCGGGACTCTCGGGGGCCACCTGGCGAAGGCGCCGAGCGCCAGCGCCCGGCTCCTGGATGCCGCCGGCGACTGGCTCGCCGCGCGTTTTTCGCCCGAGCGCGTGCAGGGTTTCCAGTGGCGGGGCGTTGCTGCCTACGCCCACCTCTTCGCAAACCTCTCACACGAGAAGACCGACGAAATCCTCCAGTGGTGCGGCCGCGAGCTCGAACGCGGCTTCCGCGCGCGGCGCTTCGACGCGGTCCACACCGCGCGGGTGCTGGTCTGGTGCGGCGCGCCCTGTCTGCCGGGTGCGCGTTTCGAGGGGGCCGAGCTGCTCGAGGCGCTTCTCATCGAACAGGCGGCGGACGGTGGCTACGGAACCCGGGACCGCCTGCGCTGTAGCTGGGACGCGATGGTGGCCCTGGTGAACCTCGCCCACACCGGTTGATACGCGGTGCCCCGATCTCGTAGCCTGCCGGCGTGTTGAACCTCGCCCACATCCACGAGTCCATCGCCGCGGCGATGCCGGAGCGGGAGGCGCTCGTCCATCGCGACCGGCGCTTCACCTGGGCTCAGCTCACCGATCGCACCCGGCGGCTCGGCGACGTGTTGCGCCGCCACGGGCTCGGCCGCCACCGGGACCGCGCGGAACTCGAGCCCTGGGAATCGGGCCAGGACCACGTCGCTCTCTATCTCTACAACGGCAACGAGTACCTCGAGGGCATGCTCGGCGCGTTCAAGGCCTGCTGTGCACCCATCAACGTGAACTACCGCTACGTCGACGACGAGCTGATCTATCTGTTCGAGAACTCGGATGCCCGGGCGGTGGTGTATCACGCGGCCTTCGCGCCGACCCTCGCGCGCATCCGCGATCGCCTGCCGCTCGTGAAGCTCTGGCTCCAGGTGTCCGATGCTTCGGGCGAGGCGCTGCTTCCGGGAGCGCTCGACTACGAGGTGGCGCTGGCGGAAGCCGAGCCGTCGCCGCCGAAGGATCTCTCCGCCGATGACGCCTACATCCTCTACACCGGCGGCACGACCGGCATGCCGAAGGGGGTATTGTGGCGGCACGAAGACGTGTTTCGCGCGGCCCTCTACACGCGCCCGGATCGCGACTTCGATGCGATCATGGCGCGCGCCCGTCTCGGAGGCCCGCGGGTGCTTCCGGCGCCGCCTTTCATGCACGGTGCCGCGCATTGGATGGCCTTCAACATCTGGCACGTCGGCGGCTCGGTGGTGGTGCCGTCGGATCCCACGCGGCTCGATCCGGCCGACGTGTGGTCGACGATCGAGCGCGAGAAGGTCACATCGCTCACGATCGTGGGCGACGCCTTCGGGCGCCCGCTGGCCGACGAGCTGCGCCGCGGTGTCCACGACGCGACGTCGCTGGACACGCTCACGACCGGCGGCGCGATTCTCACTGCGACGCTCAAGCAGGAGTTTCTCGACCTGCTTCCCGGGCTCAAGATCGTCGACTCGCTGGGCTCTTCCGAGAGCGGGCAGCAGGCTTCCCGGGTCTCCACTGCCGAGCGCCGCGCGAGCACGGGCGACTTCGAAATGGCCGCCGACAACGTGGTGCTCCGCGACAACTTGAAGGGATTGGTCGAGCCGGGTTCGGGCGAGCGCGGTTGGCTCGCGCGCCGAGGCTTCCTGCCACTGGGCTACTACAAGGATTCGGAGAAGACGGCGGCGACTTTTCCTGTCATCGACGGCGTGCGCTACGCGGTGCCGGGGGACCGGGCGGCCCTCGAATCCGACGGAACGCTGCGCCTGTTCGGGCGCGAAGCGGCCACCATCAACACCGGCGGCGAGAAGGTCTTTGCGGAGGAGGTGGAGCACGCGCTCAAGCAACACCCCGCGGTCTACGATGCGGTCGTCGTCGGCATGCCCCACGAACGCTGGGGCCAGCAGGTCACTGCGGTCGTGCGTCTTCGGGAAGGCACCGGTCCGACGCCGGACGAGCTGCGTGAAGCCGCCCGCCAGCACCTGGCCGCCTACAAGCTGCCCCGGAAGTTCGTCTTCGTCGAAGAGATCGTTCGCGCCCCCAGCGGCAAGGCCGACTACCGCTGGGCCCGGGAGCGTGCCCTGGCCGAGGACTGACCCGGGGCGCTCCCGTTATAGCGACCCCTGCAGGGCCCGAATGCGGGCGGCGTTGGCGCCGAGGTCCCCGCGGCCATCGCGGGACTTGGAGCGGATGTCGACGATGGAGCCGGATCCGTCCGGGCGCACGCGAACCACCACGTCGTCGACGAAGCGGAAGAAGCGGGTGGTGTCGGTGGCCTCGAGGTGGCCGGTGGTGGGGTCTTCGGCGGCGACCACCCATCCGAGCCTTTCGGCGGCGGCGCGCACGTCGGCGAGCGCCTGGACCGGCGGTCGCTCGAGCCGCTGGGACACGAGATCGGGGTAGCCTGCCCGTTGTTGCTCCGCGAACTCGGGTCCGGGGTAGGCGAGGTCGCGTTCCCGGTTGGCGGGAATCTCCGCGGCGGCGATGAACTCCGGCGGATCCGCCGTGTCGGTCGTGATGTCGTTGATGGGCGGAACGTCCCTGCCGGGACTCGCCGCCGTGGCGACGATCGCGAATACCAGGATTCCCAGGCCCGAGCCGGTCAGCGCACGGCCGCGGCCAGCTCTCCCGGCGGACGCGCGGGTCAGCCACAGACCGACCGTGCCGAGCACCAGCGCGGCGAGACCGAAGATCAGCCCGATGGCGAAGACGCCAAAGCCCCTCATCGGCGCCACGCCGAGCTGGCAGAGCATCGGTCCGAGCACGAGCAGCACCACGGCGGCGATGCCCAGCCGGGACGAAAGGGTGGCGAGCTTCGAATCGGTGTCCATGCTCATCCTCCGGGCGAATGGGTGCCGGGTACATCGCGCACCCGAAAGTCATTGCGGACCATCGTCCGCGTAACCGAGCTCCTCGAGCTGTTCGACGAGTTCTGGGCTGGCCTCCAGGATCTCGGCGCGCTCGTGCACGGAGAGGCCGTCCCGGGCGTTCTGCGCCGCGAGTAGCGCCTCGAGCCGCCGCACGTCCTCCGCACGCGTCGCCGCCAGGTTCTGTGTCTCTCCAGGGTCAGCTCTCAGGTCGTAGAGTTCGCGCGAGCGTTCGGGTTCCGTGACGATGAGTTTGAGGCCATCGCGAACGACCGCGCGCTTTTTCTGCCGTGTATCGCGCGCGCGGGTGCGCATGGAAAAGACCGCGCGAGTCTCCGCGGGGGCGTCGCCCGGCAGCAGGGACGTGCCTCGGTCCTGGGGGCTGCGGGGCGCGCCGGTTAGCGAACGCAGCGTCGGCAGGATGTCGATCGTGCTCACGTCCGGCATCACCCGGCTCGCCGCTCCGCCGGGACGGTGCAGCAGGAGGGGCACGCGCGTGAGCTCTGAATAGAGCTGGAAGCCGTGGCCGAAGTCGCCGTGGTCGTCGAATTCCTGCCCGTGGTCCGACGTCACGATCACCAGGGCCCTGTCCAGCGGCAGGCTCTCGAAGATCTGGCGGAGCAGATCGTCCACGAAGCGGACCTCGCTGTCGTAGGCGTCGCGGTCTTCGATGCCGAGGACTGGCGGCGCGGCGGCATTTGCCGGGAGCAGCGCCTCCCGCCTGTGGTGGGGGACGTGGGGGTCCATGAAGTGCAGGTAGAGGAAGAAGGGAGCGGCTTGGAGGATCTCGTCCCGCCACGAGAGCACCGCCGAGACGAGTTCCCGCCCGTCGGTCTGGCGGGAGTAGTCGGTCATGACGAAGCGATCGAAGCCCCGGGCGAAGCCCATGGCCTCGTCGACGTTCAGATTGGCGCTCGCGCCGAACGTCCGGTAGCCGCGGCCGCGCAGGAAGGTGGGGATCGTGTCGAAGGATTCGGGGATGCGGTTGATTTGCATGTCCCGAGGAGTGTTTTCTTGATTGCGGAATACCCGCAGCCCCGTCTGCACGCCGTGCTCGTTCGGATACACGGACGTGAAGATCGAAGCGGTGGCCGGCGCGGTCCACGAAGAGGTCGTCCACGCGTTTTCGTAGACCGATGCGCCGTCGGCGAGCGAAGCGAGGAAGGGCGCATTTTCCCGGGGAGCGCCGTAAGACGGCAGGGCGTCGGCGCGCAGCGTGTCGATCACGATCAGGACGATGTTGCCGTCCCAGGTCGGTGCCGGTGCGCAGCCGGTCCAGACCATGAGCGCGGAGGACGTGCCGGCGACGATCCGCAGGCGGCGTGCACATGCCGCGATTGACGGGCGGGATCGCATCGGGTCGCAAAAGTATATCACGCGCCCTGTGATAGGATCGGCGCCCCTGGCGCGGAGGCGAGCATGCCGGTTCGAAGCGAGATGCACGGCCGTGTCGAGGTCTGGACGCTTGCGCGGCCCGAGGCGCTGAACGCGCTGGACACCGCGACCCTGGAAGCGTTGTGTGCGGCGGTCGCCGCCGCGGCGGCCAACCCCGACGTGCGCGCCGTCGTCTTGACCGGCGAAGGCCGCGCCTTCGCCGCCGGTGCCGATATCTCCGAGATGCAGGGGAAGAGCGCGCTCGAGATGGAGCGTTTCAGCCGTCTCGGTCACGCGGCGTGCGCGGCGCTCGAGGCGCTCGAGGTGCCGACCGTCGCCGCCGTCAACGGCCACGCCCTCGGCGGGGGCTGCGAACTCGCGTTGGCCTGCGACTGGGTCTACGCCGCGGAGCGCGTGCGCTTCGGGCAGCCCGAGGTGAAGCTCGGCCTGATGCCGGGCTTCGGCGGCACGAGCCGCCTGGTGCGTCGCGTCGGCGTCGCCTGGGCAAAGGAACTGGTGCTCGGGGGCGACCCCATCGACGCCGAGACCGCCCTGCGCATCGGGCTCGTGAACCGCATCTACCCATCCGACGAGTTGCTGCCCGCAGCGCTGGCCGCCGGGGCGGCAATTGCCGAACGCGGTCCGCTCGCCGTGGCGGCTGCCAAGCGGGTGATTCAGGCGGGGCAGGGCGCCGACGTGCGCGTCGCGCACATCCTCGAACAGGCGGCCTTCGGAGGTGTCGCCGCCAGCACGGATGCCGCCGAGGGCCTGGCCGCGTTCCTCGAGAAGCGCGACCCGAATTTCGAAGGGCGCTAGTCCTCGATGTAGCCGAGCGCGCGCAAGGCGCGCCGGTCGGCGTCGCTGGGTGTTCCGGACGGCGCGGCCCCGTCGCGCAGCCAGCCGCGCAGCAGCTCGCGCAGCCGCGCTGCCTCGGGGTGGTCGGGCGCATGGATGTCGTGCTGCTCCGCCGGGTCGGCTTCGAGGTCGTAGAGCGCGAACTCCCGCTCCGGCGTCTGGCCGGGCGTCCACACGAGCTTCCAGCGCCCGTCGATCACCGTGCGCAGGCGCCCGGCCACGCCGAAGTTCACACGTCCCCGGATCAGCCCCGGGTGAAAGCTCTGCCCCGACTCGGCGAAGACCGGGCGCGCCGCGGGCGCTGCCCCGCTCAGGTAGGGCAGCAGCGAATGGCCGTCGATATCCGCCGGAACCTCGACGCCCAGCAACTCGGCGAGGGTGGGCATCACGTCGACGAGCGAGACCCAGTCCTCGACGCGACCGGCGCGCGCCAGCGGGTCTCCCTCCGGCATTACCAGGGCTAGCGGCACGTGCAGCCCCGGGTTCCAGACGTAGTCGCCGTGGTCGTAGTGATAGTCGTGCTCGCCCAGGTCTTCGCCGTGGTCCGACGCGAAGATCAGCGTCCACTCGTCCAGTGGGGGCTCGATGTCTTCGAGGAGCGTGCGGATGGCGTCGTCCGTCGCCCGCACGTCGGCGGCGTAGAGGCGCCGCACGTGCTCGTTCACCCGTGGTGGAAGCGCGTTGCGGAATACGGCGCCTTCCTTGCCGAGGTCGGCCGGGTAGGCCTCGCGTCCGATCGAGCCCGGCTTCCCGCCGAAGCTCTGGGCGTACGGACCCTCGTACCCGGGATCGAAGGCCCGTGCCGTCTCCGCCGCCGGGAAGTAGGGCACGTGGGGGTCGATGAAGTGGATCCAGACGAAGGTCGGCTCGCTGGGGTCGATCTCGTGCAGGACTGCGAGGGCCGCGGCAGTCGTCGCCCGCGCATCGCGCCCGTCGTCGCCGAAGTCGTAGACCTCGAAGCCCCGGTCGAGCCCGCGCTCGCGGGTGAGGATGTGGTTCGAGACGATGGCGATCGTCCGGTAGCCCGCTTCGCGCGCCAACTCGGGAAGCCAGTCGACTGCTTCCGGCAGGCGGTCCCAGAGCCGGCGCACCTCGTGCCGCTGGGGGTAGAGGCCCGAGAGGGTGCTCGCGAGCGACGCGGTGGTGCGGGCGATTGGCGCGAGCGCACGCTCGAAGTAGAGGCCGCGCGTCAGCAGCGAGTCGAGGAAGGGGGTCGTCGGCCGGTCGTAGCCCGCGAACGAGAGCGTGTCGGCACGCAGCGTGTCCACGGTGATGAGCAGCACGTGGCTGCGCGCGAGGGGTGACGTCGCGCCGGCGGGCTCGTTCCCAGGGGTTTCGTCGCCGCCGCGACACCCGAGCGCGACCGCCACGGCAATCCCGGCAGCGACTCCCGCGGCGCGGGGGAGAGACCAGCGGCGCATCCGTGCAGCTATAGCGCTCGGGGAGGGGGATGGCAGGGCGGCGAGGCACACACAGCGGTCAGTTGGGTGCCGCGGTTTCGTAGCCCAGCGCCCGGAGTGCCTCGCGCTCGGAGTCGGAGAGATCGAGCGAGCCGGGGTTCGCCGGCGTGTCGGTCCGGGTTTCGAAGTCCTCGAGTGCGGCGCTGAGGCGTTGGAGCGCTTGTCCGCCCTGCGCCGCCAGGTCGCGGCGCTCCTCCGGGTCGTCTTCCAGGGCGTAGAGTTCGAGGTTCCCGTCTGCGTCGGCGATCAGCTTGAAGCCGGCCCCGATTGCGGCGCGCTTTGCTTCGGGCCGGTCCGTGGCGCTGAAGAAGATTCGGTCCGGGTCGCCCGCGGCGCCGGGTCCGGGCAGCGGGTGTCCTTCGGCGCCGGGATCGGCGGGCACTTCCAGCGCCGCAAGGATGGTGGGTGCGACGTCGAGCAGCGCCACCGGTTCTGCGACCACGCCCGGTGCACCCCCCGGCCAGCGCACGAGCAGTGGCACGGCGATCACCTCGTCGTAGAGCGTCTTCGTATGTCCGAGTCGGCCGTGGTCGAGGAACTCCTCGCCGTGGTCGGCGGTGATCACGACCAGGGTCCGCGAGTCGATTCCGAGTTCGCGCAGTCTGGAGAGGATGCGTCCTACGTGCTTGTCGGTAAAGGAAATTTCGGAGTCGTACAGGCGTTCGAGTTCGCGGGCGTCGCCTGGGGTGAGCAGCGCCTGGCGCCGCAGCAGCTCGCCGAAGCGGACACCCGGCTGCACCGGCCCCGAATAGGGAGACTCGCGGGGAAACTCGAAGCCCTCGTGTTCCCGGTAGGCGAAGTGCGGATCGAAGTAGTGGACCCACAGGAAGAAGGGGTCGTTGCGGTGGGCGTCGAGGAAAGCGAGCGCCTTGTCGGTGACGTCGGGCGAAGTGACCGCATCGTGACCCAGCGCGTTCGAATCGTCGAAGCTGTCGAAGCCCTGGTCGAAGCCCCAGCGCGCCGAGCTGAAGCGATGGCTCACCACGGCCCCGGTGGCGAACCCCGCTGCGCGGAGCCGTTCCGACAACAGGATGGCCTCTTCCGACAGGACCGACGATACGCCGGTCACCCCGAGTTCCTGCGGGTAGCGCGAGGTCAGGAGCGAGGCGACCGACGGAGTGGTCCACGGGGCCTGGCTTCGCGCCTGCGTGTAGCGCACGGATTCCTCCGCGAAGCGGTCGAGCTGCGGCGATGTGTTGCGCCCGTAGCCGTAGGTGCCGAGGTGATCGCGGCGCAACGTGTCGATCACGATCAGCACGGCACCGCTCGGACGCCCCGGGTCCGGCCCGCCGAGCGGGAGCAGGCTTGCCCCCGCGTCGCCGCGCACGTACAGCAACGGCTTCTCCTCGATCACCTGGAGCAGCGGCGCGAGCGAGAGGGCGAGGGCCTCGCCCTGTGGCTGCGCCGGGAGAGGCGGTGTGGTGAGGACCTTCGGCGCCGGCTGGCGGGGCACCCGGAGCTCGGTCCCGTCGTTGCCGAGGCGCACCTCCGGTGCGGTGCCTGCAGGCGTGGGGAGGAGCACCAGGGTCTGCACGTCGTGGCCGCGCTCTGCGAAGCGCGCGCCGAGCCAGACGGCGGGAATCCGCAACCAGCGCGGCGGACCGGTCGGCGTGGCGCGCGGCCGCAGCGGGTTGCGTCGCTCCAGGTCTTCCCGGTAGGGCAGCACCAGGCCGACGAAGACCGGCTCGTCCGCTCGCGCCAGCTCGCCCCCGAGTTCTTCGAGCACCGCCTGGGTCTCCTGCCAGCGCGCCAGGCGGAGCGCGTCCGGTCCCTGCAGCACCGGAGAGTGGAGCGCGAGCACCAGGAGCAGGGCGCCGGGCGGCGCGAGCCAGGCGGCGCGCGCGCCGCCGGTCGCATGCGACGCGATGTCGCGGCACACGACCGCGAGCCACAGGGCGAAGATCGGTACGAACGGGTAGAGCTCCCGCGAGAACCACACGTGTTGCGTTGCCAGCAGGACGCTCGCCGCCACGAGCCAGCCTCCGAGCACGAGGCCGAGCACGCCGTCCGGCCGGCCCGCGCGGGCGGCGGCGAGGCTCCGGAGGCCGAGCGTGCCGACGCCGAGAGCCGCCAGGCCGAGCAGTGCGAGCCGCGGCTGTTCCGGCTGCGCGCCGTAGACGGGGGCGAACGCGACCAGGTCCCGCCAGAAGGCGGCAATGACCTGCGCGATGCGCTCCGGCCCGGCCGCCGCCGGATAGCCGCCCATCCCGCCCAGAACGAGCGTGCGAATCCCCAGGGCCAACGCGCCGACAGCGGCCGCCGGAAGACACGCCAGCAGCGCGTCGCGCCCGCGCCGCGGACCGCGCGCTGCGGTGGCCCAGGCCCAGGCCGGGAGCGCGAGGGCCGTGACGTAGGCCACCTCGTTCGAAAGCAGCGCGGCGCCGAGGCAACCGCCGGCCGCCAGCGCGCGCCCGCGCGAGGGGCGCCCGCCCCCGAGCAGCAGCAGCGTCCCCAGGGAGAAGGCGGTGGCCAGCGCGTAGTGGCGGCGCGCCAGCCACGGCACCACGTCTTCGGTGACCGGGTGCCAGAGGAAGGTGCAGGCCGCGAGCAGGGCCGCCCAGGCGGGCAGCCGCACGGCGCGCCGGGCGACGGCAAAGATCAACAGCCCGTTGACGACGTGCAGGGCCAGGTCGAAACAGCGCTGAATGGGCGTGCCGTCGCCGGCCGCACCGAGCAGCGTGAACGAGAGGGCGCCGACCGGCCGGTAACCGATGAAGTGGGCGCTCCCGAGCGCCCAGTGCCACCACCCCTCGCTGTCCGGACTCCCCCGGACGAGCCAGAAGACCGAATCCAGGGCCATCGGGCCGTGCCCGAGCGTCGAGAGGTAGGGCCAGACGGCGAGCGCTGCGGCGAGCGCGAGCGCCGCCCTCGCACGCGGGCCGGCGGGGTCGGTCATGCAGCGAGAGGATCCCCCAGCGTGTGCCGGCTGGCCACGGCCACAGCCGCCGGCGCGGCCCGTTATGCTACCGCTGCGTGCTCCGAACCGTGGCCATCGACGTCGCCGTTCTCGGGCTCCTGGCGGTTCCCGTGATCTTCCTCGGTCTCGGCGACTACAGCCCGATGCAGATGGACGAGGTCTTCTACCACGGCGTCGCGCGGCAGATGCTTGCCAGCGGCGACTACCTTCGCGTCGAGTTCGCCGGCGAGTTTCGCCCCTACGACGCCTTCATGAACGCGCCGATCCACTACTGGGCGAAGGCGGCCCTGATCGCGTTGATGGGCGACAGCCTCTGGACCATGCGGCTTCTCTCGGCGTGCTTCGGCCTGCTGACGGTCTGGGGCGTCTATGCCCTGGTGCGTCGCTTCGAGTCCCGGCGGGCGGGCCTGCTCGCCGCGCTGCTGCTCCTCACCACTTTCCAGTTCGTCCACCTCCACGGTGCGCGCAACGGCGACCTGGAGACGCTGCTGAGCTTCGGCTTCGTGGCGGCGGCGGCGCTCTTCCTGCGCGGTGCGGAAGGCCGGGGCGGCTTCGTCGTCCACCACCTGTGCATCATCGCCGTGGCCCACCTGAAGCTCCCCCTGGCCGGCGTCATCGTGGCTGCAGAACTCGTCTGGTTCTGGCTCACCCCCGAGGCCCGTCCGCGGCTGCGCGAATGGCTCCGGGTGGGGTTGCTGCTCCTGCCGGTGGCGCTGGCCTGGCGCGCCTACCAGGCGTTCGCGCACCCCGAGGCGATGGCCGAAGTGGTCGGGACCATGTTCGGCCAGGCCTCGGGCAGCGATGAACTAATCGGGCACCGGGGCACGAAGCGCTTCGGCAACGCGCTCTACTACGGGAGAGTCCTGTTGTTCGGGGCCTTCCCCCACGTCCTCGTTTTCCCGATCGCGGTGGTCGCCGTGCTCCGCGCACCGCGAGATGCCGAGAGCGCCGCGCGCTGGCGGCGTTGAACGTGGCCGCCGTGCTCGGCTTCTTCCTCCTCGTGGCCAAGCGCTTTCCCTGGTACGTGATGCCGGCCTACGCGTTCCTGTGTGCGTTCGCGGGGGCCTGGCTCGATCGGCTCGTGGACCGCCGCGCGTCCCCGGCTGTGCTCGTCGCGCTGGGCTTCGCCGCTGCATGCGCGCTCTGGATCCAGATGCCGGGTCTCGGCTACGACCCGTTCGAGATGCCGCCGCACCGGATACCCGAGTTGGGGTTTGCGAACTGGTGGGGGGTCGGAGCCTGGCTCGGTCTGCCGCTCACCGCCGCCGTGATCGCAGGCGGGCTTCTCCTGTGGCGCGGTCGCGCGGTGGCGCTCGGACTCGCGGTATTGCTGCTCTGCGTGGGCGGCGCGCGCGTCCTCGCCCCGCTGCGCTTCAGGAACTACGAGTCGCGCCTCGTAGCGCTGCGCGCGAGCGTCGATCTGGCGCGCGAGCGCGGGGAACCTCTGCACAATCCCCTCGTCTATGAGAAGGACCCGCAGGAGGGGGGAAGCCTCCGCGTGCGGTACTACTTCGCAGAGGACTTCTGGGTCGTGCCCCGGCGCGGTGCGACTGGGCGCGCCGACGTGATCGAATTGTGGGACAAGACTCGAGGCCGGCCACCCCGGCCGGGGGAGGAGGCGCCCTGAAACGCCGCGGCTCGACGATTCTCCCGCTCACCGCGGTCTTCGGTGCCGCTCTCGCGGTGCGGGTCGTGTACCTGGTGCAGGCGCCCGCCCACCCGCTGCACGGCTTCGTGTTCGCGCTCTCGGATTCGCTCCACTACCACCGCTCGGCCGTGGCAATTGCCGGGGGCGAGTTTGCGGGGGAGGTTCCCTTTTTCCTGGGCCCCCTCTACGCCTACGNGCTCGGTCTCCTGTACGCGTGCTTCGGTCCGTCCATCGGNGCNGTCTACGNATTCCAGGCCGTGCTNGGNGCNGCCACCTGCGCGCTGCTCGCGGCGGCGGGGCGCCGCCTCTTCGATGCCCGGGTGGGCTGGATCAGCGGGCTGGCGCTGGCGGTGTACGCGCCGCACGTCTACTACACGGGCCACCTGCTCCCGACAGTTCTCGTGGTCTTCCTGAATGTGCTGCTCCTGTGGATCCTCGTGCGCGACGCTTCGCGTCCCCGCGCAATGCGCGCCGCAGCCGCGGGAATCGTTCTCGGCCTGGCGGTGCTCGCGAAGTCGAACGCACTGCTGCTGTTGCTCGCCGTTCCGGTCGTCTTCGCCTGGACGGGGCGCGGCCTGTCGGCGCGGCGTCGCGCCGCCTGGTGCGCGAGCTTTGTCCTGGCCGCACTCATCACGATCGCACCGGCGACACTGCACAACTTTGCCGCCAGCGAGCGCTTCGTCCCGGTCACGACCTCGACCGGGCGGAATCTCTGGAAGGGGAACGGGCCGTTCGCCAACGGGACGCACCCGCTCGGTGACTGGGAGGGGGGTGGGGCGGGGCTCGGCCCGCGCTTGCAGGGGGGCGTGGACGCCGGGGAAGCGGTCGAGGAATCCAGCCGCTACGCCGCGCGGACCTGGGATCACGTGCGCTCCGAGCCCGGAGCGACGCTGCAGCTGGCCGCACTCAAGCTCGCACTCTTCCTGAACGCTGTAGAGCTAGGTGTTCGAGATCAGTACTATTTTTCCAAGGAGCNGATTNCCNTCCTNCGNGGNCCTTTGCTGGGCTTTGGCGTCATCGCCCCGCTCGGGATCGTGGGGATGCTGGCGTGCTGGCGCAGGCGCCGGGATCTGTGGCCCGCCTACGCGCTGCTCGTTTGCCAGGTCGTGTCTTTCGTCGGCGTCTTCGTGCTGGCGCGCTACCGGCTCGTGGCCGTCGCCTGCCTGGTGCCCTTCGCCGCCGAGCGGGGAGTCGCGTGGTGGGATGCGGCGCGCGCCGGGCGGCTGGCCCGGGCCGTTCCCTCGCTCGCCGCCGCCGCGCTGATCGCCCTGGCTGTAAACGTCCCGCTCGCGTCGTACCCGAAGGAGCGCGGCTTTGCGCTCCAGTGGGAGAAGATCGGAGACCGCCACCGTCTGGAGGGGCGCCCGGCTGCGGCGCTTGCCGCCTTCGACAAGGCCCTGGCGTCCGACGCCGACGGCTGGCAGGGACTCGACCCGGAGACAAAACGGGGAGAGACGTTGTTGCGCATGGCGCGCGCGCGCTGGGATCTCGGCGACCGCGCCGGCGCACTCCGCGTGCTCGACGAACTCCTCGCCGAACTCCACGTCTCCGATGCGCGATCCAGACGTCTCGATCGCGATGCCCGCACCTTCCGCGCCGAGCTCAGCCCGGGCTCCTAGTCGCAGAGCTTCCGGCTCTATTCCGAACCGAGCTCAGCCCGGGCTCCTAGTCGCAGAGCTTCCGGCTCTATTCCGAACCGAGCTCAGCCCGGGCTCCTAGTCGCGGAGCTTCCAGCTCGACGGCGCCTCGAACGTCGGCGGCTCGAGGGCGGCGTCGCGGGGCGTGTCGGCGTAGCCGAGCTCCGCGAGGAGCTGCGCCTGTTCCGGGCTCGGGCCGTCGCCCGGTGTGTCGCGTGGCGCTCCGGGCTCGAAGGCCCGCACGGCAGCGTAGAGCTCCCGGCGCAGACGCTCGCGAAGCTCCGGGTTCGTGGCGGCGAGATCCCGAAGCTCGCCGGGGTCGGTCGAGAGCGCGTAGAGCTCGTCGCGCCCATCCTCGCCCTCGATGAATTTGTGGTCCTCGCTCACCAGTGCGCGCAAGCGGCGGGCCAGACGGCGCCGGGTCGCTTCGTCGGCGGCGCTTCCCATGGTTCGGAAGGGACGCGCGAAGATGGCCGGGTATTCGGCCACTCGCACCCGGGCCTCCGGTGGTGCGAGCAGCGTCGGGGCCGTTCCCGTGTCGATGGCTGCCAGCGCGAGCAGGGTGGCGTGGATATCGAGAGCCATTACCGGCGCATCGCTGCGTCCGGGCGCCACACGCCCGGGTGCCCACAGCACCAGCGGCACGTTGAGCAAGGGCTGGTAGAGCGAGTACTGGTGGTCGAGGAGGCCGTGCTCGCCGAGCAGCTCGCCGTGGTCGGCCGTCAATACGACGACGGTGTTCTCGAGCGCGTCGCGCGTCTCGAGCCCTTCGAGGAGCTCGGCGAAGAGATCGTCGAGCTCGCGAAGCGCCGCGTCGTAGGTGGCGGCCGCGAGCTCCAGGTCGGCGTCGGATTGGCGCTGGACGCCGAAGACGTGTCCCCAGACAGCGGGCCAGGTGTCGGGAAGCGAGTGGGAACGCTCCGCGTCGGCCTCGCTCATGAACAGGCGCCGGTACTTCTCGGGGGGCAGGTAGGGGCGGTGCGCCTCCATGTAGTTCACGAACGCGAACCAGGGCTGATCGGGATCCCCCTCGGCGATGAAGCGCTCCAGGTCTTCGCGAGCCAGTGCGCCGGCGGAGGCGAGGGGCCAGGTCGCATCGCCGCGTTGGAGCTTTGTGCGCAGGGCATCGCCTCGGGTGCCGGCCGGCAGTTTCCCGAGCACGATGCGCTCGGCGGACTCGCGGTTTGGTGCGTCCCAGGGGTGTGCGACCCGATCGAAGCCCTGGGTGAAGTTCTTCGCGGCGCTCAGGTGCGGGTTCGATGACCACAGGTAGGTGCGATACCCGGCGCGACGCAGCAGCTCGGCCAGCGTGTCGAGACCTTCGTCGAGCCACTGGTGGCCCGCGTGACTGCCGTGCTCGCTCGGGAGGAGCCCGGTGAAAAGCGAGGCGTGGGTCGGCACCGTGGAACTCGCGCTCGCCAGCACGTTGTCGAAGACGCGCGCGCCGGCAGCCCAGTCGTCGAGCCGGGGGGTGGTCTCCCGCTCATGGCCGTAGAGGCTAAGCCGGTCCGCGCGAACCGTGTCCCAGACGACGACCAGCAGGTTGGGGCGGGTGGTTGGGGGCGTCTTGGTGTCGACGTAGCCGAGCGCGCGAAGCTGCTCTCGGAGTTCGGGGTCGCCCGCGCGCACGGGCGGCGGCTCCCCGCCGCGAAGCGCCGCGCCCCGCTCGCGCTGGCGGTCGAGACGCAGCGTCAGGAGTTCGCGCAGCTGGGCGACCAGCTGCGGGTGGCGCGCGGCGACGTCTTCGAGTTCGAAGGGATCGGACGCGCGGTCGTAGAGCTCCTCGCCGGTCGTCGCGCCGTCGTCCTCGATGCGGAAGTACTTCCAGCGGGGGGTGGTGAGGGCGTAGCGGTAGCCCGGTCGATCGCGCACGCGGCCCGTGTCCTGGGCGACGAGCGCGCGGGAGCCGCCGGCGAGCGCGTCGCGCCCGCTCGCCTGGGCCAGCAGCGGTTCGAGCCCGGACGCGCCCAGACGCGGGATCAGTGTGGGCAGGAGGTCCACCAGTGAGACCAGGTCGGCCACGCGCCGCGGCGCTTCGCCCGGCAGCCGCACGATGAGCGGCACCCGGAGCTGTTCGTTCCAGCTCCGCCCGTGCGCGGCGTGTCCGTGCTGCGAGAGTCCCTCGCCGTGGTCGCCGACGATCACCACCGCCGTGCGGTCCCAGTCCGATCGCGTTTCCAGGGCGTCGAGGAGCCGGCCGAGCTGCGTGTCCTGAAAGCGCAGCGCCGCGTCGTAGGCGTTGTGCGTGACACGCGACACCTCCTCGCCGACGCCCTCGCGCACACTCGCGGGAGCGATGTGCCGCGCGGCGATCCAACGCTCGAGCGCGGCGTCGGTGCGGTAGGGCCCCTCCGCCGGTGCGGGCACGGCGAAGGGCCAGTGGGCGTCGAATAGGTGGACCCACAGCAGGAAGGGTTCGTCCTGCGGTTCCTCGGCCAGCCAGGTGAGCGCTTCGTCGACGGTATGGTCTCCGCGCCGCAGCACTTCCTTCGCGCCCGGTTGCCCGAAGGCTTCGAAGCCCGTCTCGATGCCGCTGCCGCGCTTGAGCGGCGCCGCGCTCACGAAGGCACCGGTCCGGTAGCCGGCTTCGCGCGCCACGTTTGCGAGCGAGCGCAGTTCGGGCCGCGACTCGAAGCGCGATCCCCCGTGGCCCCGATTCGCGAGCACGCCGTGCTCGAGCGGGTGCGTACCGGTGAAGAGCGATGCGTGGGCGGGGAGCGTGGTGGCGATCGGGGCGAACGCCTGCTCGAAGACGATCGCCTGCTCGGCGAAGGCGTCGAGTCGGGGGGAGGTGTCCCGGAAGTAGCCGTAGAGTCCCAGGTGGTCCGCGCGGGTCGTGTCGAGGCTGATCACGACGAGGTTCGGGAGCTCGGTCCGCGGCGCTTCGGTGCAGGCGAGTAGCAGCGCGGCCAGGGCGAGTCGGCCGGCGCCCCTCACGGCTCGCGCTCTTCGGGTGCGAGGTAGCCCAGCTCGCGAAGCAGGCTGGCCTCTTCGGGCGAGAGCTCCGGGCCTTTTTCCCCGGTGGGTTCGCAGCGGGCGAGTGCCGACAGCTCCGCTTCGAGCGCGGCGCGCAGCTGCGCGGTGCGCTCCGGGTCCTCTGCGCTCCGGTCGTGCAACTCGCCGGGATCCGTGCCCAGGTCGTAGAGCGCGTCTCGCCCGTCGGAGGCCCACAGGTATTTCCAGTCGCCGTCGAGCAGCGCCCGCTGGCTGCGCTGGAAACGCGAGGGGTTCCAGCCCGGGTGGGCGGCCAGCACCTGGGAGAGCCCCACCCGCGCACCCGAGGGATCTTCGGCGATCCGGGTGCGCGCGGCATCGGGCGCCAGCAGGTCCTTCGCCGCGCCGTCTTCCGGTGCGTCGAGACCCATCAGCCCGAGCAGGGTGGGGAAGAGGTCGAGCGTCGAGACCGGCCGCCCTTCGCGCCCCGGCTCGACGCGGCCGGGCGCGTGGATCACGAGCGGCACGCGCAGCAGCGGCTCGTGCAGCGCGTACTGGTGGTCGAGCATGTGGTGCTCACCCAGCAGCTCGCCGTGGTCCGCAGTGAGCACGACGACCGTATCCTCCAGGTATCCCCGCTCCTCGAGTGCGGACAGCAGGTTTGCGAAGAGGTCGTCGAGCTGGCGGATCGTGGCATCGTAGGTGGCGCGCGTCACCGCGAGTTCCGCGCGGGAGTAGTCGCCGAGGCCGAAGGTGTACTCCCACATCGGGAGCCAGGAGCGGTCCACGGCGTAGGAATGCTCCACCGCCGCAGGCTCCAGCATCAGCTCGCGGTAGCGGCGCGGGGGGATCAGGGGCCGGTGCGCCTCCATGTAGTTGACGAAGACGAACCAGGGGCGCTCGGAGTCGGTCGACTCGAGCCAGTCGATCACGGCCCGCTGGGCGAGTTCGCCGCTGGCCTTGAGTGTCCACGCCGTGAGCGCGCCGGACTCGAGTCGGTCCGGAAGCTCGCTGCTGCGGTCCTCGGGGTCGATCTTCTCGCGCGTGAGACGCCGCGCTTCTTCGATCCAACGCTCGCTCCAGGGGTGCTCGGTGGTCGCGAAGCCCTGGGCCAGGTTGCGCGAAGGCGAAGCGGTGACGTGCGGGTTCGCCGAAAAGAGGAAGGTGCGCCAGCCGGCTGCGTCGAGTCGTTCGGCCAGGGTTTCGAAGCGGTCGTCGAGCCGCTGATTTTCGTTGTCCGTGCAGTGCTCGCTCGGGAGGAGCCCGGTGAACATCGATGCGTGGGCGGGCAGCGTGTAGCCGGCCGGAGAGACGACGTCTTCGAAGACGCGTCCTTTGGTGGCCCAGGTGTCGAGGTGCGGTGTGGTGGGAGCGTCGTGTCCGTAGAGCCCGGTGCGGTCGGCGCGCACGGTATCCCACACGACCCACAGCAGGTTGGGGCCGGCCGGCTCGGGACTGGGGGTGCATCCCGCCAGCAGGAGCGCGCCAACGGCAACGCCCGCCGCACTCGCCGCGCCTCGGCGGCGCTCCCAGAGCGTGGCGAGTGGCAGGGCCGCCATCAGCATGGCCAGCGGCATCCACGGAACCCGGAAGCGCGTCAGGCCGAACGAGGCCGCGCTCATGACCGACAGCAGGAGCGCGAAGAGCACCACGAGCCAGGTTTCCGGGCGCCTGCGCGTCATCCAGATCCCGATTCCGGCCAACGCCATGACTGCGGCGTAGCTCAGCACCGACGCGATCGACAGCGCGGCCTCGAGCGGCGCGGGCACTGCGCCGTAGGCGCCGATCCGCAGGTGGCGCAACAGGAAGGAGGTGGGATTCCAGAGGTCCACGAGTCGGGTGGGAATGCGCGCCACGAAGGTTCCAGGCCTTGCCCGGATTTCCTCGCTCGCGGCCCGGCGGGCATGCTGCATGATCTCGATGTCCGTGGGTGCCGGTTTTTCGAGGGCCAGCTTCGTTTCTTCGACGAGCCGGCGCGCGGTGCGGTTTCCGACCGGGGTGATCGGGATGCCGTCGAAGGGCCACGCGTAGCGCGCTGTGCCGGGGTCGTCGCGGCCGGCGAAGCTGTCGGGGCCGTTGCCGCGCCACAGGTTGTAGGGGGCGTTGGTCTCGATCAGGACGAAGCCGTCGTGGAGTCGGGTGTTGCGCACGCTCCACGGCAGCACGACGACGAAGGCGGCGGCGACCAGCAGCGCCGCAGCGCGCCGGGCGGCGTGGGGGTGGGCGCGCCGGGCCACGAGCAGCCAGCCGGCGACGAGCGGGAGCATGTAGAGCGCCGCCGCGCGCGTGAGCGCTGCCAGGCCCAGCAGCGCGCCCGCCGCCAGGGCGTCGCCGGCCCCGGGCGCTCCGGCGCGGCGCGTCACGAGCCAGAGTGCCGACAGCAGGAGGGCGGTGAAGAGCGGTTCGGACCACAGGTAGTGCGAGTAGGCAATGAGATTCGGGTAGAGCGCGCACAGCCAGGCGGCGACCAATCCTTGGCGGTGTCCGAACCAGGCGCGCCCCAACAGGTAGACCAGGAAGACGGCCAGGCTGCCCAGCAGCACCTGTCCGAAGCGGGCCGCCGCGACGCTTCGGTCCCCCAGTGCCAGGGCGGCGGCGAGCCAGAGCGTCTGGCCCGGCGGTTGCCACGCCCCCGGGTACTGGGGCAGATCGATGGGGCGGCCTTCGTGGCCCACCCAGCTCTGGTAGGAGCCGACGAAGCCCTGGCCATCGAGCAGGGCTTCCGCCCGCAGCCGGTAGGACGCCTCATCGAGTACGAGCGGGGCGTCGGCGGCGGCTGCGAACGCGATGAGGCGTACCGCGAAGCCGACCAGCACGACCGCGAGGACGGAGCCGCGGACTCGGGCGGGCACTTCGCCAGCCAAGTTACCACGCGTTGGACACCCTGCCCGCACTGGGGCAGGCTCGACTCCTGTGTCCGAGGAGCTCCTGCGCAAGACCCTGGACGACCTGGGCGTCGAGAAGATCCGGCGTCACGTCTTTCTCTGTTGCGACCAGACGAAGCCCAAGTGCTCCCGGAAGGAAGCGAGCCTCGCCTCGTGGGAGTTTTTGAAGCGGCGCCTGGTAGAACTCGGGCTGGAGGGCGATGCCGGCATCTACCGCACCAAGGCGAATTGTCTCCAGATCTGCATGCGCGGCCCGGTGGCGCTCATCTACCCGGATGGCGTCTGGTATGGGGACTGCACACCGGAGGTGCTCGAGCGCGTGATCCAGGAGCACCTGATCGGCGGCGAGGTGGTCGAGGAATTCGTAATCGCCCGCAGGCCGCTGCCCTAGCCGCCGGGCTCCGGACGTCAGCGTTCGAAGCCGCTCACGTACGGGAGGCTCCGCGCCGTGGTCTCGATGGCGCTGCTGGCTTCGAGCAGCACCGAGGTGGCGTCCCAGGTGCCGGCGAGGAGCTGCTGGCGTGGGCCGCGGGCGATCGTGAGCGGGGCGGTGCCGGCGCGGGAGCGGACCGTGCAGGCCTCGAGATCGAGCACCACCTCCTGGGCCGGGTCGAGTTCCACGGAGTCCAGCAACGCGGATCGCGCTTCGTCGTCGAGGGTCGCACAGGGCAGCCCGAGCGCGGTGCAGTTGCCCGCGAAGATCTCCGCGAACGAGCCGCCCACGAAGGCCCGGAAGCCGCGGCGCAGCAGCGCCTGGGGTGCGTGCTCACGCGACGAGCCGCAGCCGAAGTTGTGTCCCACCACCAGGATTGCGGCGCCCGCGAAGCGCTCGTCGTCGAGCGGGTGGTCGCCTTTCGCCTGACTGCGGTCGTCGGCGAAGGCGTGCTCGCCGAGGCCGTCGAAGCTCACGCAGCGCAGGAAGCGCGCCGGGATGATGCGATCCGTGTCGATGTCATCGCCGCGCAGCGCGCAGGCGCGTCCCGCGACGCGGTCGACGGTCTCACCCGGCATCAGAGCACCTCCCGCACATCGGCGACTTCGCCCTTCAACGCGGCCGCGGCGACCATGGCCGGAGACATCAGCAGCGTGCGCCCCGTCGGCGAGCCCTGGCGCCCCTTGAAGTTGCGGTTGCTCGACGAGGCGCAGACCTCGCGGCCCACGAGCTTGTCGGGATTCATCGCCAGGCACATCGAACAGCCCGCCTCGCGCCAGTCGAAACCGGCTGTGCGGAAGACCTCGGGGAGCCCCTCCTGCTGGGCCTGGCGCGCCACGGCCTGGGAGCCGGGGACGACGAGCGTGCGCACGCCGGCCGCCACCTTCCCGGACTTCGCCACGCGGGCTGCTTCCCGCAGGTCCGAGATGCGCCCGTTCGTGCAGGAGCCAATGAAAGCGACGTCGACCTTCGTGCCGGCGATCGGTTCGCCGGGCCGCAGGCCCATGTACTCGAATGCCTCCGCGAGTCCGGCCTGGGCGTCGCGGGGCGCATCGGCGAGCCGCGGGAGCTTCTCGTCGACGCCGACGCTCTGGCCCGGGTTGATGCCCCAGGTGACCGACGGCGCCAACGCGTTCCCGTCGATCTCGACCCGGTCGTCATAGGTGGCGTCGGCGTCGCTGGCCACGGCGCGCCAGTGTGCGGCAGCCCGCTCCCAGGCGTCGCCGGTGGGTGAGTATTCGCGGCCGCGCAGGTAGTCGATGGTGGCTTCGTCGGGGTTCACGTAGCCGCAGCGCGCGCCGCCTTCGATCGACATATTGCACACCGTCAGCCGCTCCTCGATCGTCATGGCGTCGATCACGGGGCCCGCGTACTCGTAGGCGAAGCCCACGCCGCCCTTCACGCCGAGCTGGCGGATGATGGTGAGGGTCACGTCCTTGGCGTAGACGCCGGCCGCGAGCTTTCCGGTGACGTCGATGCGCCGCAGCTTCGGCCGTGCCATGGCCAGGCACTGGGTGGCGAGCACGTCGCGCACCTGGCTGGTCCCGATGCCGAAGGCGACGGCGCCCAAGGCGCCGTGGGTCGAGGTGTGGCTGTCGCCGCAGGCGATGGTCATGCCCGGCTGCGTGAGCCCCAGTTCGGGGCCGATCACGTGGACGATGCCCTGCCGGCTGTCGCTGGGCTCGAAGAAGGCGATGCCCGCGTCGCGGGTATTGTGCTCGAGGGCCACCAGCATCTGCTCGGCCAGGGCGTCCGCGAGCGGCCGGGCCTGGGTATCGGTCGGGATGATGTGGTCGACGGTCGCGAAGCTGCGTTCCGGGAAGCGAACCGGGAGCTTCAGCTCGCGCAGCATGGCGAAGGCCTGGGGACTCGTGACTTCGTGGATCAGGTGCAACCCGATGAAGAGTTGGGTCTGTCCACTCGGGAGTTCGCGCACAGTGTGCGCGTCCCAGACTTTGTCGAGTAGCGTTCTGTCGGAAGCCACGGCTGGGGGAAGATAGCGGACCGGACCTGTGCGCCGGCCGGGCTGCTAGGCTGCGCGCCCATGGAGCTGATGCACGCAGCGCACGTGCCGGCGGGGGAGGGTCCGTTCCCGACGGTCATTGCCCTGCATGGCTGGGGGGCCAACGCGCACGACCTGCTGGGGCTCGCCCCGTATCTGCACGGCGGCGAGGCGCTCGTGCTCTGCCCTCAGGGTCCGGTGGTGCTCGACACCGGGGGCGGGGCGCAGGGCTATGGCTGGTTCCCGATCACGAGCGGCGGGCCGCCCGACCCGGCGGCCTTCGACGAGGGCCGCGCCGCCGCGGCGCACTTTCTGGACGCTGCGGTCGCCGCCTATCCCGTCGATATGGGGAAGCTCGTCGTGCTCGGCTTCAGTCAGGGCGGCGTGATGGCCTACGACCTGGCCCTCGGCGCCCCCCAGCGCTTCGCGGGTCTCGCGGCGCTCTCGTCGTGGCTGCCCGATCCGCTCGCAGCGCGGGTGGCGGGCAGTCCGGGCCTCGATGCCCTGCACGCCTTCGTCTGCCACGGCACCGAAGACCCCATGATCCCGGTCGCCATGGGTCAGCAGTCGCGGGACGCGCTCCTCGGCCTGGGCGTTCCGACCACCTACCGCGAGTACGGCATGGGCCACGAGATCCGCCCCGAGACCCTGCACGATCTCGTCGACTGGCTCGAGACGCAGGTCTTCGCACCGATTCGGCCGGCCTGAGGTCGCCCATGGCGCGCTAGAATGCCCGCTACGGTCGGGGTGTAGCTCAGCGGCCAGAGCCTGATCTTTGGGGGGTCAGCGTCGTGGGTTCGAATCCCACCACCCCGACCATCTAAGCGATAGCGTTCAAAAAGACGTGGCGGAGGCGAAGCCGCAGCTCCGTCTTTTTCCGATGCCAGCGATAGCGTTCAAAAAGACGTGGCGGAGGCGAAGC
>PBYF01000046.1 GCA_002729515.1 Deltaproteobacteria bacterium | reverse complement strand
GGCTCACCGCTTACCCACGCGGGGGGCGAGGGCTCACCGCTTACCCACGCGCGGCGCGCGGGCTCACCGCTTACCCACGCGCGGCGCGCGGGCTCACCGCTTACCCACGCGGGGGGCGAGGCGCCTCCGGTGCTTGCGCTCGCAGCGACCGGCGATATGCCCGGTCTCGGGTCCGGGGGATTGGCTTTCACCGAGGCCCTGCGTGCCGCCGGCCACCCCAACGCCGAGACCTTCATCGCCCCGAGGCGGGACCACCGCAGCATTCTCGACTTCTCCGCGCGCATCAACGCCGCACGCGACCACTTGATCGCCTTTGCCGGCGTCGGCCCGCGCGTTGCGGAGATGCAGGAACTCTGGGCAGTTCGACGCTTCTGGCGCTCGCCCGACGAGACGAGTGAGGCCTTCTGGCATGCCGGCGTTCCGATCGAGCGCCACGAAAAAACACCCGAGTTCGACGCCTGGCTGCGCGCGTACCTGGCGCTTTCCGGCAGCCGCAAGACCCACGTGGCGCGCGAGAGCTTTCACTCGATCGATCTCTTCGCGTGGCTCGACGCCCTGGGCCCGAAAGCGGGAGACGGTCGTTGGCTCGTGACGACCAACGCGCGCGGTGCGCAGGCGGTCCTCGATCTCGAGGCGCTGCGCCCCTATCGGCCCGTCGTCGTCATCGGTATCGACGAGGAGCGCAACCTCTTCCGCCTGGTCGAGCTCTACCACACGTTGCGCCGCACGAGCTGGAATCAGCCCGAGCCGGAGCGCTGGCTGCTGGCGCGTCCGTTGGGCGCCTTCCTCTACTTCCTGGATCCGGTCCCACCCGAACTGGTGCCGAGTCTCTTCGGGCTGTTTGTGCTGACGCCCGAGAGCTTTCGCCGCACCGAGAGCGACCCCCTGGCGCCGGTTCGCGCGCTCGAGCCGGCACTTGCCCAGCTTGTCACCGCCGAGAAGGCCTGCGTCGCGTGCCACACATTCCACGGGGTGGGGGGCCGGGCCGGACACCTGCGCGCGCGGGACGCCGCCGTCGTCGGGGGATACGGGCAGGCGCTCGAGGAGTACCCGCCCAAAGTGTGGCGCCGCTACGTCTTCGAGCAAGCCGACGTGGCGGCCGAGATCGGCGCGACGCAGGTGATCCTGGCCCCCGAGGCTCAGCAGCTCCTCTTCCGGGCGGTGGAGACCGCCCGCTAGTTGGGTGTAGGATAGGGCTATGACAGCCGAAACCATCGTCCGTGATTTCTGTAGGGCCTTCGAAGAGCCAGACCTCGAGAAGATTCTCGGGTTCTTTTCGGAGGATGCGATCTACCACAACATTCCGTTGGAGCCGGCTCAGGGCCTCCCCGCCATTCGCGCCGTGCTCGAGCAGTTCATCTCCCCCGAAGCGAAGTCCGAGTTCGAGATCCGCAACCTGGCGAGCTGCGGCAACGTGGTCCTCACGGAGCGAGTGGATCACCTCTCGATCCAGGGCAAGCCGGTCGCGTTGCCCGTGATGGGCACCTTCGAAGTGGACGCGGACGGCAAGATTGCGGCCTGGCGCGACTACTTCGACATGGGACAGCTCACGGCCCAGGTGGGCTGAGTCCGCCGCGCTCGCCTCTGCCCAGACGGTAGAGGTGGTTCCAGGCGTGGGAGTCCACGTGGGTTGCACCCTCGATGCGGGGCGCCTCCGGCGCCACTATGAGTGCGTGGGTCACGCCCAGCGCGCGCAGTTCCGGCGCGTTCGGTTCGACGATCACCTCGAGGGAGTCGGGCGCTGCCAGACGGAAGCGAACGCCCGCCGCGCCCGAGGAGCGCGCCGTCACGTGGGCGTAACGGTTGTAGAGAGACTCGTAGTGTCCCTCGGGATCGAGCTGGCGCCAGAGTTCGAGTTCCGGGAGCGGATGCACGCCGGTCAGGGCGCGTACCCCGATCACGCGGAAAAGGTTGCCCGCGTACACCGGGCCGTACGAAATCCAGAGCGTATCGCCGCCGGCCGTGCGGTCGATCGCTGTGATCTTCTGCACCAGGGGGTTCTCCCGCAGGTAGGTGCTGCCCCCGCGGACCAGCGGGTTGTACCCGAGGGTCGTCGCGGCCAGCACCAGGGTCAGGCCGGCCAACAGCACACCGGGTCGCCAGCGCGCGGCGATGGCCCATGCCGCGAGGCCATTGGCTCCCAGCGCCGCGGCGAGCCAGAGCGTTCCCACTGCCGGGAAAGTGCGGTGCACCGGTAGGGCGAGAACTGCCAGAAACGCCATCCAAGCCAGTGCGGTTCCGGCAGCGAAGCCGGTTGCGCTTCCGGCGGCGCTCGGCCGGGAGAGCTGCCGAATGAGCAGCGCCGCGTCGGCGAGGCCGAGTGCGACGAGAGCACGGGAGGGCGGCGACCAGGAGAGCCCCGTCAGGCGGGCGAGCCACTCCGGGATTCCGACGGCCGCGTAGAGGGCGAGCAGCGACGCGTAGCCCAGTAGCAGCAGGGAGATCGGGTCGCCGCGGCCCCGCATCGCGTCGCGCAGCGCCAGCGCTCCGGCGACGGGAAAGAAGAGCCAGAACGAGGCACCCTCGGCGATGTTGATCAGCGGTGACCAGTCGTCGACCCGGGCGGCCAACAGCAGGTCGTGGGCGAATAGGCGCCACAAGGGCAGGTCGCCCCCCGTTGCCAGGCGTTGTCCCGGGTAGGCCGTCGCGAGCATGCGCTCGATGCTGGGTGCAGCGTCGGCGGCGAAGGCCAGACCCACGGCAGTCGCTGCGGCCGCGGCCCCGGCCAGGCACGCCACGCGGAGCCCCACCCGCCCGCCCGGGGCGCGACGCCGTTGCCAGACGAAGCCCGCGAAGAGAAGCACCGCGAGCTGAGCCAGCGGCACCTGGTAGGGCGGGTAGAGCACTAGCCCCAGGCAGCCCAACGCCCAGGCGAGCAATGCTGCCCCGGCGAGGATGCCCCGGGGCCGCACCGCGCTCAGCACGCCTTCGGCGCCCAGCACCGCGAGTCCGGCGTAGGCCGCGAAGCGCCCGGGCAGGAATGCCCAGAGCTGGAGAAAGGGCGACGCCAGCAGGAAGAGCGCCCCCCAGGCCGCCAGGTCCCCTCGGTCCGGCACCAAGCGGCGAAACACCAGGAACCACGTCAGCGCGAAACCCAATACCTGGCTCCACCACATCCAGGCCACGCCCACGTCGTCGCCGAGGAAAAATCCCCAGCTGAAGGGCCGGAAGATCGCGGTCCAGTGGCGCATGGCGTGATCCGAGAGCGCGAGGTCCTGTCCCAGGCCGATGTACGGGTTTACGCGCGGGAAGCTCGGCTCGTGCCGCGACTGGGAGAGGGCGATCGGAAGGCCGACGAGCCAGTCGTCGCTGCGCAGCGGCCGCAATTCGCCCAGCAGCAACTCGTCCGCCGGAGATCCGTCGATCACCCCGTGCCACACCGGGAGGGAGTAGCCGTGGATCTCGAGGCCGACACCGACTGCGAACAGAAGCGTCGCGGCGACGAGTGCTCGGTGCGTCGGGGTGCTCAGGCCGTGTCCTCGTGGGGGTGGCGCCCCGGGCAGGTACGGAAAGTCGAGGCCGAGACGGCGGCGCGGCGATGTCGGGGCAGCGGATTCACGCCCCGATCCTAGTGCTATTGGTTGGCGCCGTGCAGCTTCTCTTTAGCGGCGGCGTTCCCGGCGCGGCGGACGAGCGCGGCGTCGCCGGCTTGCTGGGAATCCTCGATGTCGAGAGCGGACGGGTCGTGCACCGCTGCGAGTATCGCCCGGCCGAGGATCTCTACGGCGGACCCCGGAAGCTCCAGTTCACTGGCTTCGGCTTTGCCGAAGGCCGCCTCTGGGTCTGCTCTTTCGGCGAAATCCTGGGCTTCGACGATTGGCCTCCGCGCCGGCCCAGCGCCCGCATCACGTTGCCGGGATTCAACGACCTGCACCACTGCCGGCCGTGGCGCGGGGGCCTGGCCGTGGCGAATACCGGTCTCGAGACGGTGGACCTGGTCTCGTTCGAAGGCGAACTCCTGGAACGCTGGGATCTTCTCGAGGGCGAGCCGGATGCGCGGCGCATCGAACCCGGGCGCGACTACCGCCGCGTGGCGGACACGAAGCCGCACTACCGCCACGTGAACCACCTGTTCGACGTCGACGGCGTGCTCTGGGCGACGCAGTTGCGAAGTGCGGACGCCGTGCCGGTTGCAGCACCCGGACTGCGACTCGTCTTTGCCGACGGGATGCCTCATGACGGTCGTTGGGTGGACGGGCGCGTTCTCTTCACCACGACCAACGGCCGGCTGGTATGGGCGGATCCGCGCAGCGGGCGGATCGAGCGCAGCGTGGAACTGGCCGCGCTCACACCCGGCCTCGAGCAGCTCGGCTGGTGTCGCGGGGTGTGCGAGGATCCGCGGGACCCGCAGCGATGCTTCGTGGCGTTCAGTGCGGTTCGCCGCAGCCGTTGGCGCGAGTTCGGCTACTGGATCCGCTGGCGCCAGCCGCTGGCCCCGAGCCGCATTGCCCTCTACGCGTTGGAGCCCGGGCGCCTGTGCGAGACCTGGCCGGTGGGCGAGGGCACGGGCGACGTTCTCTTCCAGCTCGAACCGCTTGCGCGGGAGCGGTGGCTCTAGGCCGCACCGGCTCTCGCTCTTCCGGCTACGACTCCGCGTCTCTGCGCCTGCGCCACTTCGCCAGGCGCTCCGCGATCTCCGATTCGGCTCCGGTGTCCTTCGGCTCGTAGAAGACGCGCTCCTTCAGCGCGTCCGGGAGGTTCGGCGCGGCGACGAATTGTTCCGGGGCATCGTGGGGATACTCGTAGCCCTGTCCGTATCCGAGCCCCTGCATCAAGGCGGTGGGTGCGTTGCGCAGGTGATGGGGCACGGGCAGCGAGCCGGAGTCGCGCACGGCTTCGCGCGCCCGGTCGCCGGCGCGGTAGGCGGCGTTGCTCTTGGGGGCGCAGGCCAGGTAGGTGACGGCCTGTGCAATCGGGATGCGGCCCTCGGGCAAGCCGATTCGCTCTACCGCGTGCCAGGTGGAGATCGCGAGGCCGAGGGCGTGGGGGTCTGCGTTTCCCACGTCTTCGCTGGCGAAGATCAGCATGCGGCGGCAGAGGAAGAGCGGGTCGTCACCGGCCTCGAGCATGCGCGCGGCCCAGTAGAGTGCCGCGTCCGGGTCACTGGCGCGCAGGCTCTTGATGAAGGCCGACGCCACGTTGTAGTGCTCCTCGCGGTCGCGGTCGTGCACCAGCAGGCGGCTTCCGGCGGCCGCCTGCAGTGCCGCGACCGGCAGCGGAGAAGCGGAATCGGGCCCGCTGCGGTGGAGTGCGGCGGCGGCTTCGAGCAGCGAGAGAGCGCGGCGCGCGTCGCCATCGGCGGCGTGGGCAATCGCCGCGGCGGTTTGTTCGCCGAGCGCGAGACCGCCGAGTCCGCGCTCGTTATCCCGGGCGGCGAGCTGCACCAATTCGGCGAGGGCCCGCTCCGGAAGCCGCCCCAGGGTGTAGACGCGGCAGCGCGAGAGCAGCGGGGCAATGACTTCGAAAGAGGGGTTCTCGGTGGTGGCGCCGATCAGCGTGACCGTGCCCGACTCGACATGCGGGAGCAGGGCGTCCTGCTGCGCGCGGTTGAGCCGGTGGAGTTCATCGAGGAAGAGCGCTGTTCGGCGGCCGGCGCCGCGTCCGCGCCGCGCGCGCTCGACCGCGGCGCGGATTTCCTTCACGCCGGCCATCACCGCGGAGAGTGCTTCGAGCTGCAGCTCGGCGGCGCGCGCGAGCAGGCGCGCCAGCGTCGTCTTGCCGCAGCCGGGCGGGCCCCACAGAATCAGCGACGGCAGTTCGCCTGCCGCAGCGAGTCCGCGCAGCGGACCCGAAGGGCCGACCAGCGCGTCCTGCCCCACCAACTCGTCGAGGGAGCGCGGGCGCATGCGGTCGGCCAACGGTGCGGACGGGTCGAACGACGCGCGGTCGGACTCCGGGAAGAGATCCAGGGAGTCCGCGGGGGGCATGCGCCGAGCGTAGCAACGTGGGATCATTCATCGGCGAAATGCAGGTCCGGAACGTCGGCGTATGCGTGAAGCCCGGGGAGCCCGAACTCGCCGAGTTGGTGCGGGAGTTCGAGAAGTGGCTGCTCGACCGCGGTCTTGCCGTGCTGCCCGATCCGGAGGCCGGCCGCTGGACGCGGGCCGAAGCGATGCTTCGCAGGGATCTCGCGCGCAGCGCGGATCTCATCGTCGTGCTCGGCGGCGACGGAACGCTCCTGGCCGTGGCGCGCGCCATTGGGACCCGGGACGTTCCGATCCTGGGCGTGAACCTGGGGACGCTGGGTTTCCTGGCCGAGACCGGCCGCGACGAACTCTTTCCGTCCTTCGAGGCCGTGCTGGAGGGGCGCTTCCGGGTGGAAGAGCGCATGCGTCTGGACGTGGAGGTGAGGCGCGATGCCGATGATCTCGGCCGCTTCATCGCGCTCAATGATGCGGTCATCTCCAACACAGCGCTCTCGCGCATGCTGCACCTCGAGGTCCGTACCGACGGCAGCGAGGTCACCACCTACCACGCCGATGGCCTCATCGTCGCGACCCCCACCGGTTCGACGGCGTACTCGCTCTCGGCCGGTGGTCCGCTGCTGTTGCCGAATCTGGAAGCCATTCTCGTTACCCCGATCTCCCCCCATACCCTGACCCAACGTCCCCTCGTGCTGCCCAGTGGCTGCGAGGTGGAGCTGCGCGTCGTCGACTCCCGGGGCGGGCAGGCGCATCTGACCGTCGACGGGCAGGTGGGTCGGGCGCTCGAGCAAGAAGACGTGGTGGTCGTGCGGGCCAATGCCCAGCCGGCGCGCTTGCTGGTCCCTCCGGACCGCGACCGCTTCGAGGTGATGCGCACCAAGCTCCGCTGGGGCGAGCGTTGATCGAGAGTCTTCGCATCGAGGACCTCGCCGTGGTCGAACGGGCCGAGCTGGAGTTCGGCCCGGGCCTCAACGTGCTGACGGGTGAGACCGGTGCGGGCAAGTCGATCGTGCTCGGTGCGCTGTCGCTGCTGGCCGGGGGGCGCGCGAGTGCCGACTCGGTGCGGGAGGGTTGCGATGCCGCGAGCGTCGAGGCGGTGTTTCGCACCGAGGGTCTCGCCGATCTGGAGGCCGAACTCGCCGAGCGCGAGCTGCGCGTCGACGACCACGGGCTGATCGTACAGCGGCGCGTGGCGCGGAGCGGCCGGGGGCGCGCCCGCGTCGCGGGTGAGCTGGTCCCGGTCTCCGCGTTGGCCGAGCTCTTTGCCGACCGCATCGAGATCTCGAGCCAGCACGATACGCAGGCTCTGCGCCGCCCGGAGGTGCACGGCTTCCTGCTGGACCGGATGGGGGCATTGCTCGACGAGCGCGCCCGGGTAGCCGAGGGGCACCGGCGTCTTCGCACTCTCGATGCCGAAATCGAACAACTGCGGGCCGAGGCCCGTGAGCGGGCGCGGCGCCTCGATTTCCTGGGCTTCCAGGTGCGTGAAATCGATGCCGCGGTGCTCGATCCCGAGGCCGTCGAGCAGCTGGGCCGGGAGCGTTCGCGGCTCGCCCACGCCGGACGCATCCGCGAAGAGGGCGGCGAGGCGCTGACGGCGCTCTGCGGCGATCCGATGGGTGAGGCGGGGGGCGGCGCGGCCGACCGGCTGGCCGAGGCGGCCAAGCGCGTCGGGGCTCTGGCCGGCGTCGACGCCGGTCTCAGTGATTCGGCTGCGCGCCTCGAAGCGCTCGCGAGCGAGCTGCGCGATGTGGCGCTCGACCTGGAGCGTCACCTCGACGGCGTCGAACACGATCCGGCGCGGTTGGCTTCCCTCGACGAACGCCTCCACCAGGTCGAGGCGCTTCTGCGCAAGTACGGGGCGAGCGTCGAAGACGTGCTGCGCTTTCGCGCCGACGCCGAGCGGGAACTCGCGGAGATCGAGGGTGCGGACGAGCGCGAGTCCGAACTCGAGCGGGAGCGCGCCCGCGTATGCAGTCGTCTCGGAGAAGCCGCCGTCGCGCTTTCGGCCGGCCGCGCGCGGGCGGCGCGCAAGCTCGGGCGGGCGGTGCAGGCCGGGCTGCGCGATCTCGCGATGCCGCAGGCGCGCTTTGCAGTGGCACTCGAGCCCGTGATCCCGGCCGAGGGCCTTCCGTGCGGGCCTTCCGGAGCCGAGGCCGCCGAGTTCCGCTTCAGTGCGAACGCGGGTGAGTCGCTGCGTCCCTTCCGCAAGGTCGCTTCGGGCGGCGAACTCTCGCGCGCCCTGCTCGGCATTCGCGGCGCGCTGCGCGCCGACGCACGCGGCATGGTGCTGGTATTCGATGAGGCCGACGCCGGAATCGGCGGAAGGGCGGCCGATCGCGTGGGGCGTGCTCTGGCGGGCCTGGCCGCTCACCACCAGGTGCTCTGCATCACCCATCTGCCCCAGATCGCCGCCTTTGCGAACGTCCATTTCCGGGTGGACAAGCGCGAGGCCCGGGGCCGGACCTGCGCGCGACTCCAACGCGTGGAGGGCGATGCGCGGATCGAGGAACTCGCCCGGATGGCCGGCGGCGAGCGGGTGGGGGCCGCCACGCTGCGCCATGCCCGCGAACTGCTGGCCGAGCGCTGCCCGTCCGCATCGAATTCCTGAATTCCGCTCTGAAGCTGGGGCACCCACCCGCATCGAATTCCTGAATTCCGCTCTGAAGCTGGGGCACCCACCCGCATCGAATTCCTGAATTCCGCTCTGGACCTGGGGCGCCTGCCTGCATCTGATTCTTGAATTCCGCTCTGGACCCGGGGCACCTGCCCGCTCCGAAGAGCTGATTCCCCATGGGGATCCCCTGCGGGTCAAGCGGAGCGGCGAAGCCACCGATTGGTTCCCCTGGGCTCGGGCTGGACGCGGTGGGTGCGTCCCGTCACAGGGTCCGCGCAGGTCGAGGTCGATGACTCGGGCAGGGAACGTTGCAGAGGATGCTCAGGGACGATCCGGATCGGTGCCTTCGGGTGCCTCGGTGCGGGTGATGCGGGGCTTCTACGAGGGCCTCGAGGTTCCCGTCGACCGCGATTGGTTCGTGATCGGGCGGGGACGCGGCGCAGATGTCGTGCTCGCGGAGCCGACGATTTCACGCGTCCACGCCGCCATCGGACACGACGACGCCGGCTTTTTCATGCAGGACCTGGGCAGCACGAACGGGACGCGCGTCAACGGCACGCGTGAGGCGCGCGTGGTGCTCTCGAGTGGTGACGAGATCGAACTGGGCAAGCTCCGGCTGCGAGTCAGCCTTCCCGCGGAGAATTGAGCGGAATGGAACGCTATTNGCTGATAGTCGTCTCGGACGAGACGTCTCCGATCCGCCGCTTCGACGTGCGGAAGGACTGGGTGCGCCGTTGGCTCTGGGCCGGCACTGTGGTCGCGGTAATCGCGATGCTCGGGCTGGTCGACTACGTGCGCGTGCGCATCGACCACGAGGAATTCACCCAGCTGCGCGCGCACGCCGCGGAGCAGCAGGCCCGGATCGACTCGTTCGATGAGACCGTGGGCGACGTCAACGCGGCGCTGCTGCGCGTGCGCGAGTTCGAGCGCAAGGTACGGACGATTGCGAACCTGCCCGGCTCGGCCGCGGCCACGGGCGACGAAGGGCTCGACGTGGGCGCCGGCGAAGGCGATCTCTCACGGCTGGCGGGTGGCGGGATCGACGTGGAGCCCGTGCCGGCGTCATTCGGGGCTGAGTTTGGACCGGCCGACGACGAAAGCGGTGCTGCGCCGGACGGGGCCGCGGCTGGGCGCGACCGGGTGAGCCTGCTCCAGGGACGGGCCCGGCTCCTGGCACGGGTAGCCGAGCAGCGCCAGTTGTCGCTCCAGGAACTGGTGGCAGAACTCGAGGACAAGCACCTGCGACTGGCCTCCTCTCCAGCGGTATGGCCGACCGAGGGTTGGCTCACGTCCCGTTTCGGCACACGCATCTCGCCCTTCACGGGCAAGCGGCAGTTCCACGCGGGCATCGACATCGCCGGTGCGGTGGCTACGGATGTGATCGCCACAGCCGCGGGCAAGGTGACATTTGCAGGCAAGAAGGGCCCCATGGGCAAAACAGTGATCATCGATCACGGCTACGGCATTCGGACCCACTACGGCCACAACCAAGACCTCCTGGTCAAGAAGGGCGATCGGGTCGAGCGCGGACACGTCGTGGCTCTTCTCGGGAGCACCGGTCGGAGCACTGGACCGCACCTGCACTACACGGTCGAGGTGCANGGCAAGGCGGTCAATCCCCTCGACTACATCTTCGACTGAAAAACCACGCCGCGGCGGGCAATTGCCTGCGAATGGGCGCTTCCGTACAATTCGCGTCCACGCCACGCCCCCGGAGCCAGACGCCGTTGGCGAAGCTTCTCCAAAAGGTCTTCGGAAGTCACAACGACCGTGTCCTGAAGGGCATCGTTCCCCTTGTCGAGCAGGCGAATCGGCTCGAGCCGGAACTCCAGCGCCTCTCCGACGCGAACCTCCGGGCGCGCACTGGGGATTTCCGGCAGCGGCTCGAAAACGGCGAGCCGCTCGACGACCTGCTCCCCGAGGCATTCGCCAGCGTGCGCGAGGCGGCCAAGCGCACCCTCGGACAACGCCACTACGACGTCCAGTTGATCGGCGGCGTGGTGCTCCACCGCGGCTCCATTGCCGAGATGAAGACCGGCGAGGGCAAGACGCTGGTGGCCACGCTGCCCTCGTACCTGAACGGGCTCTCGGGCCGGGGCGTCCACATCGTGACGGTCAACGACTACCTCGCCCAGCGCGACGCGGAGTGGATGGGCGAGGTGCACCGGTTCCTCGGGCTGTCCGTGGGCGTCATCGTCCACGACCAGTCGGAGGCGGAACGGCGGGAGGCCTACGCATCGGACATCGCGTACGCCACGAACAACGAGCTGGGCTTCGACTACCTGCGCGACAACATGAAGTTCACCAGCGCTCAGTTGGCCCAGCGGCAGCTCCACTACGGTCTCGTCGACGAGGTCGATTCCATCCTGATCGATGAAGCGCGGACACCGCTGATCATTTCGGGGCCTTCGGAGCAGAATACCCAGATCTACGCCGTCGTGAACCGTGTGATCCCGCAGCTGACCAGGGGCGAAAAGGGCGACCCCAAGGAGGGCGTGGAAGAGACCGGGGACTACTGGCTCGACGAGAAGGCGGGCAGCACCACCCTGACCGAGGCGGGCATCCACAAGGTCGAGAAGATGCTGGGGGTGGAAAATCTCTACGACCCCGAAATGATTTCTGCGCTCCACGCCGTCAACCAGGCGCTCTCGGCCCACACGCTCAAGAAGCGCGATGTCGACTACGTGGTGAACCCGGGGGAAACCGGCGCCAAGGAGGTCCAGATCGTCGATGAATTCACGGGGCGCCTCATGCCTGGGCGCCGCTGGTCCGACGGGCTTCACCAGGCAGTCGAGGCCAAGGAGGGCATCCAGGTTCGGGCGGAGAACCAGACCCTGGCCTCGGTGACTTTTCAGAACTTCTTCCGCATGTACGACAAGCTCGCGGGCATGACGGGCACGGCGGATACCGAGGCGCCGGAGTTCGCGAAGATCTACGACCTCGATGTGGTCGTGGTCCCGACCCACCGCCCAATGGTCCGCGCCGATGAGCCCGATGTCGTTTTCAAGACCGAGCGAGAGAAGTTCGGCGCAGTGGTCGAAGACATCAAGGAGCGCCACGAGACGGGCCAGCCCGTGCTCGTCGGTACGATCTCGATCGAGAACTCGGAGAAGCTGGCGAAGCGGCTCAAGAAACAGGGCGTGCCCCACAACGTATTGAACGCCAAGCAGCACGAGCGCGAGGCCGAGATCGTGGCCCAGGCGGGGCGCCACGGAGCGGTCACCATTTCGACGAATATGGCGGGCCGCGGCACCGACATCGTGCTCGGCGGAAATCCCGAGTTCCTGGCGCTGTCCAAGTGCGGTCATGACAAGCAGCACCCGGAGTACCAGGCGCGCCTGGCCGAGTTCGAAGCGCAGTGCGCCGTTGAGCGGGACGACGTGGTCACGTCCGGGGGGCTCCACATCCTGGGCACCGAGCGGCATGAGAGCCGGCGCATCGACAACCAGCTCCGGGGTCGCTCCGGGCGCCAGGGGGATCCCGGATCCAGCCAGTTCTTCCTCTCGCTCGAAGACGATCTGCTGCGCATCTTCGAGTCCGATCGGGTGAAGGAGTGGTGGGACCGGGTCGGGGTCGAGGAAGGCGAGGCGATTGAGAACAAGTTGCTCACTCGGGTGATCCAGAATGCGCAGACGAAGGTCGAGGCGCGCAATTTCGACATCCGGAAGCACCTGCTCGACTACGACGACGTCATGAACAAGCAGCGCCAGGCCTTCTACGGTCGACGCCGCGACGCGATGCTTCGCGAGCACGTGCACGAGGAAATCATCGACATGACCGAGGGCACCGTCGTCGCGCTGCTCGACGGGCACTGGCCAGAGAAGGGAGAGCCCGATCTCGATGCGCTGGGCGAACTGGCCCAGGTGATGCACGGACACTTCGGCGCGACCTTCGACGTGCACAGGCCGCCCTTCTCGGTCGACGGCAAGCTGCCGACGGACCGCACCGCCTTCGGGCGCGACCTCTANGACGTCCTGATTGGCGTCATCGAGGACAAGAAGAAGCATTGTGATGGGCTCGCCGAGCAGCATGGGGACATCGGTTATCCGCACTTCGAGAATCTGGAGCGCGATTTCCTGCTCCAGATCCTCGACACGCAGTGGAAGGATCACCTGCACAGCATGGACGGGCTGCGAGAGGGCATTAGCCTTCGCGGCTACGGCCAGCGGGATCCGAAGCTCGAATACCAGCGCGAGGGCTACGCGCTCTTCGACGAGATGCAGGAGCGCATCGACCAGCAGGTACTCGAGGTGGTGTACAAGGTGCAGCTTCGAGATCCGGCCGACGACCCGCAGGCGCCGCGCGCAGGTCCTGCGCTGGGCGCTCCGGCCGCTGGCCCCGGGGGCGGCCCGCGACGTGCGGCGCCCCGACCCGGCGAGGCGCCGCGCGGCAAGGTGGGCAAGGTGGGACGCAATGAGCCCTGCCCGTGCGGGAGTGGCCGGAAGTACAAGAAGTGCCACGGAACCGCCGCCTGAGGAGACCGTGAGCGCCCGCATTCCCCGCGTGCCGGGCTTCAGCGCATCCGGCGTCCCGTGTGGCATCAAGGACTCGGGCCGCGACCTGGCGCTCATCGTCAGCGACCGGCCGGCTGTCACGGCGGGCGTCTTTACCCGCTCGACGGTGGTCGGGGCGCCTGTCGAACTCTGCCGCGCGCGCATACGGCGCGGGCACGGCCGCGCCGTGGTCGCGAACAGCGGAATCTCCAACGTTGCCATGGGGGCGCGCGGCCGCCGCGACGCCGACGCGATGGCCGCGGCTGCCGGACGTGCCGTCGGGGTGGCGCCGGGTGAGGTACTCGTTGCGTCTACCGGAGTGATCGGCGAGCCGCTGCCGATGTCGAAGATTCGCCGCGGGGTGCGCACTGCCGCCGAGGCATTGCGCCCCGGCGGACTCGGCGACGCAGCACGCGCGATCATGACCACCGACACGGTGCCCAAGCTCGCGGTGCGCCGCGTGCGCATCGGCGCGCGCGAGGTGGTGCTCGCCGGGATCGCGAAGGGGTCGGGCATGGTCGAGCCGGACATGGCGACGATGCTTGGCTTTGTCCTGACCGATGCCCCGGTGCAGCGCTCCTTCTTGCAACGCAGCCTGCGCGAGGCGGCCGATGCGAGCTTCAACCGCCTGAGTGTGGATGGGGAGGGCTCGACGAGCGACACGTTGTTGCTGCTCGCGAACGGCGCTGCGGGCGGAGCGCCGCTGCGGGGGTCGACGAGCCCCGGCGCCCGGGCCTTCCGCAACGGCCTGCGCGAAGTCTGCGAGGAGTTGGCCCGAGCGCTGGCGCGCGACGGCGAGGGGGCGACCAAGCTCGTGACGGTACGCGTCGAGGGGGCGCGCAGTGGCGCCGAGGCCGAGCGGGCTGCACGGCGTATCGCGAACTCCATGCTGGTGAAGACGGCGCTCTTTGGGGGCGACGCCAACTGGGGTCGAATCCTCCAGACCGTGGGCGCCGGCCGAAGCGCGCTTCGGCTGGGTCGGACCGAGGTGGTCCTCGGGGGGGTGACGGTATTTCGCCACGGTGCGTCGACCGGTCCGGCTGCCCGCCGCCGCGCTGCCGCCCGGCTGCGCCGCGATGAGATCGAGATCCTCGTCAAGCTCGGCGCGGGGCGCGGGAGGGCCCGGCTCTGGACCTGTGACCTGTCCTACGACTACGTGCGGATCAATGCCGAGTACACCACCTGAGGCCCGCTGACGGCCGCCCCGGGGTCTGCTAACTCTCTGTCACTTCACACGTTCCGGGTTCCCCAGCGGTGCTTGCCGGCGGGTGGGTTCGGGGAAGCGACGACTTGTGTCGCCCGGGACGGTGGGCCAACCGCGAAGGAGACGAGCCATGTCTGAGAACCTGTCCGAGGCGCCCGCCTCGGCGGAAACACCCGTTGCGAGCGAGACCGCAGCTGCCATCGAACGCGGCGAGCCGAGCGTCCGCGAGCTCTTGGAAGCGGGGGTCCACTTCGGTCACCAGACCCGACGCTGGAACCCGCGCATGAAGCCATTCCTGTTCGGCGAGCGCAACGGGGTTCACATCGTCGATCTCGACCAGACGTTGCCGCGTTTGGTCGAGGGTCTCGACTTCGTGCGCGAGGTGGTGGCCGACGGCGGCCAGATTCTCTTCGTCAGCACGAAGCGTCAGGCCCAGGCGCCCGTGAAGTTCGAAGCCCAGCGCAGCGGCCAGTTCTACGTGAACAATCGCTGGCTCGGCGGCATGCTCACGAACTTCAAGACGGTCAAGAAGTCGATAGAGCGCTACAAGGCGATGCTCGAGACCCAGGCGGATGAGGCTCAGGTTGCCGAGTTGTCGAAGAAGGAACTCTCGCGGCTCAATCGCCTGATCGGGAAGTACTTCAAGTCGCTCGATGGCATCCGCGAAATGACGCGGCTACCCGATTGCATGGTCGTCATCGACGTTGGCCGCGAGCAGATCGCGGTGCACGAGGCACAGCGGTTGGGCATCCCGATCGTGGGCGTCGTCGATTCGAACTGCAGTCCCGACGAGATCGACTTTGTGATTCCTGGCAACGACGATTCCACCCGCGCGATTCAGCTCTACTGCGCGCGGTTTGCGGACGTGTGTCTCGAAGGAGCGGCGATCCACCAGGAGCGCATCACGTCCGAGGCCGCCGAGGCGGAGAAGGCGCAGGCGGAGGCTGCCGAGAAGGCGGCGACTCCGACCGGCCGCGTGGTGGTGGAGATCGGCCGCGATGGAGCCTCCCGCGGCGCTGCCTCCTTCGGCGGACGTCGGGACGATGACGATGTGCCGGCTGCGGCTCCGGCAGCCCCGCCGGCTGCGGCTCCGGCAGCCCCGCCGGCTGCGGCTCCGGCAGCCCCGCCGGCTGCGGCTCCNGCAGCCCCGCCGGCTGCGGCT
>PBYF01000045.1 GCA_002729515.1 Deltaproteobacteria bacterium | reverse complement strand
GCACTGGCAGGCCGTGCGATCAGCCGACGAGCGCACTGGCAGGCCGTGCGATCAGCCGACGAGCGCACTGGCAGGCCGTGCGATCAGCCGTCGAGCGCCTCGGCCACGAGTTCCGCGAGATCCGCAGCGCGCACACTCTTCTGCGGGTCACGCGCGGCCAGGCCATCCTCGAACATCTGCATGCAGAAGGGACATCCGAGCGCCACCGTATCGGCCCCCGAAGCCTTGACCTGCTCCACACGCGTATGGTTGATCCGTTGCTGCGGGTCGTCGTCCATCCAGGCGTAGCCGCCCCCAGCGCCGCAACAAAGCGACCGCGAGCGACTTCGATCGAGTTCCCGGATCCCTCCCGATGCCGAGAGCGAGGAGAGGATCTCCCGGGGCGCATCGTACTCGCCGTTGTGACGGCCGAGATAGCAGGGGTCGTGATAAGTCGGCAAATCCAGTTTGCGACGCAGATTCAACCGGCCATTGCGAATCAGCTCTGCGATGAGCTGGGTGTGGTGAGTCACCTCGTAATGCCCGTCGAAGTCCGGGTACTCGTTGCGGAGCGTATTGAAACAATGCGGACACGTCGCGATGATCTTTCGCACACCGTAACGCTCGAAAGTCTCGATGTTGGTCTTGGCGCACGTCTGAAAGGTGAGCTCTCCGCCGACCCGGCGCGCCGGGTCGCCGGAGCAGGCCTCCTCGGCCCCCAGAACGGCGAAGTCCACCCGAGCCGCCTTCAACACCCGAGCCACAGCGCGTGTGACCTCGATATTGCGATCCACCATGGCGCCGGTGCAGCCGACCCAGAACAGGTACTCGGCGGTGTCGCCGCGGCCCAGCACCTTCAGGTCGAGATCAGCGAACCAGGCCTCGCGATCGTGTCCCGCCCCGACCCAGGGATGCATGCGGTCGTCCAGGTTCTTGAGGAACTGCTGCACCTCCTCGCTCATCTTCGCTTCCGTCATCACCAGGTACCGGCGCATATCGACGATCTTTGGCACGTGCTCGATGTAGACCGGACATTCCCGCTGGCACGCCCCGCAGGTTCGACAGCCCCACAACTCGTCTTCCCCGACCGCGGCAGGCGAGCCCTCTCCCCCGCGCTCTCCGAGCAGAGGTCCCACAGCGGGCGCCCCCGCATCGCCCGTATTCCCGGAAGTTCCCGCGCCGAGGAGACCCGTGGCCGACGCGGCGAGGTGCCGTTTCATGTCCCGAATCAGCTTGCGCGGGCTCAGCGGGACGCCGCTGCCGTGAGCCGGGCAAACGGCCTCACAGCGGCCACAATTCGTACAGGAGTCGAGATCCAGCAGGTTCTTCCACGAAAGCTGCTCGATCTTGTCGACGCCGAGCGAGTCGAGAGAATCCGGGTCGGTCTCGAGCGCCGCCTCGATGTCGGGGTGGGTGAGGCGCCCGCTCGGTGCCAGGTCGCGGAAGAAGCTGCCCAGCAGCCCGTAGACGATATGTGCGAGCTTTCCGAAGCCGAGATAACCGATGAACGCAAACGCGGTGAGCGCGTGGATCCACCACAGGCTCCGGTGGACAGCTCGCAGAGTGTCCGGATTCACGTCCTGCAGGAGCAGAGCGACCGCGTAGCCAGCCGGCGACCAATGGGCCAGCCACGGCTCCTGCTGCAGCACGGTGACGGCGATTCGAATTCCCTGCACCGCGAAGCCCTGCAGGAAGAGGATGAGGAGCAGCCAGAGCGCGACCCAGTCGTCCACGGAGGTGTGGAGTGTCGCCGGGCGGCGGACGCCCCTCCGCCAGAAGGCCATCCCCAGGCCCACGAGTCCCAGGATGCCGGCGGTGTCGCTGAGCAGGGAGTACCAGAGGTAGAACGTGCCCTGCAGGAAATGGATGCCGGTCCATTCCTGGAGAGCGATGAGCGCCGTCGCGACCGTCAGACCGCCGAATCCATAGAAGATCAGCAGGTGGGAGACACCGGCGAAGGGATCGCGGAGCAATCGGCGCTGGCCGAGAACTTCGCTCACCAGCCCGCGCAGGCGCTCTCCCAGACGATCGAAACGGTCTGCCTTTCCGGCGAGGCGCCAGAGCCGCACGCGGCGCTGGATCGCATAGAGGAACACGGCGGCGGAGATGGCGAAGAAGAGGTAGATCCAACCCCCGTAGACAATATTCCAGTAGATCTGGCGCGTGAGTTCCACGCAGGCTCCTCCGATCGGTCTCGGCCGCTTGCGCTATGTCTACCGGAGGCGAAGCCTTCCCGCACGGGAGGCCTGCCCTGGAGGAAGACCGGATGGCTCTCGGCGGAAGGCGCGTCCTCGAGCTCGCCGACGAGAAGGGCGCCTACTGCGGCAAGCTCCTGGCCGACATGGGTGCCGACGTGATCAAGATCGAGCGGCCCGGCGGCGACGCCACCCGGTGGATCCCACCGTTCATCGGCGACGAGCCCGATCTCGACGGGAGCCTCGCCTTCCTCTATGCAAATACCAGCAAACGGGGCGTGACCCTAGACCTCGAACGGCCGGAGGGGCAGGCGCTCTTTCGCGCACTCGCTCGGACCGCCGATCTCGTCGTCGAAACACTCCCTCCGGGCACGCTGGACGACCTGGGGCTCGGCTACGCAAACCTGCGCCCCGAGAACCCTGGACTGGTCCTCACCTCCATCACCGGCTTCGGGCAGACAGGGCCGCGGCGGAGCTTCGCGTCCTCGGACCTCGTAGCCAGCGCACTCGGCGGCTCGATGTTCGTCACCGGAGAGGAAGAGGACCCCCCGGTCCGGCTCGCGGGGTCGCAGGCCTACCTCGCCGCGTCCACCACCGCTGCGGCCAGCAGCATGATCGCGCTCTATCACAGCACGGCGAGCGGTGCGGGCCAGCACGTCGACATCTCCGTTCAGGAGGTCGCGGCCTCGGTCAGCCACATCTGCGGCGTCGGCAAGTGGCTCGACGACGGGATCATTCCCAGGCGCTGCGGGTCCGGACTCGTGGCCTCGACACCCTCGGGAACCTACGCGTGCCGCGACGGCATGGTCTACCTGATGGTCAACCGGCCACTTCACTGGCAGGCGCTGGCGGAGTGGATTCACGAGGCCACGGGGAACGAAGAGGTGCTCGATCCGATGTTCGAAGGGCCCTCGTCCAACCGGTTGGCGCACCGCGAACTGCTGGACGTATTCATCGGCGATCTCACGGCCCAGTTCGGCGCGGAGGACTTCTACCACGAAGCGCAGCGCCGCCACCTGGCGGTCACGCCGGTCAACACCGCCACCGCCGTGGCCCGAGACCCGCACCTCGCAGCCCGGGGCTACTTCGTGGCAGTCGAGCACCCGACAGCGGGCCCCTTGAAGCAACCCGGTGCTCCCTTCCGACACTCCGAAACCCCCTGGCGCATCACCCGTCCGGCCCCCGGCGTCGGCCAACACAACGAAGAGATCTTCTGCGACGAGTTGGGAATCTCGGCAGAAGCACTACACGCCTATCGGGAGGCCGGAGTTGTCTGAAGACGTCGCGGGAACCGAGGCGCTCGCGGGCCTGAAAGTCGTCGAGTTTTCGGCCGCCATGGCCGGACCGTGGATCGGCCGGTTCCTCACCTACTACGGCGCCGAGACGATCCGGGTCGAATCGAAGCAGCGCCCGGACGTGGTGCGGCTCTATATCCCGCCGCGCAGCCCGGAACTGGGAACGCAGCCCCAACTCTCGCCCTGGTTCACGGATTGGAACACCGGCAAGCTCTTCGTGGCCCTCGACCTGACGCGCCCCCGCGCCGTGGAAGTCGCCCGGCGCCTCGTCGCGCGCTGCGATGTGGTGATCGAAAACTACAGCTCCGGTGTGATGGACAAACTCGGCCTCGGCTACGGGGATCTCCAGCGGGTCAACCCCAAGCTGGTCATGCTGAGCACTTCGGGTTACGGCGATCACGGCCCGTGTCACCGCTACGTGACGTGGGGACCGAACGTCGAGGCCCTCGCCGGTCTCAGCAAACTCTCGGGCTTTCCCTGGCGGGAAGGGGCAATCACCCAGTACGCGTACCCCGATCCCCTCAGCGCACTCCACGGCCTGTTCGCGGTGATGTGCGCCCTCGACCACCGCACTCGAACCGGAAAGGGCCAGTACATCAGCCTCTCGCAGTTCGAGACGACGGTGAGCGCCCTGGGCGACGTCATGATGGAGTTTCTCGTCAATGGCCGCGAACCGGAGCGACCGGGAAACCGCTCAGCGCATGCGGCACCTCACGGCTGCTATCGCTGCGCGGGAGACGACCGCTGGTGTGCGATCGCCGTCTCGAGCGACGCGGAGTGGGCGGGCCTTCGAGCGGCACTCGGCGATCCGGCTTGGACCCGCGATCCGAAATTTGCCACCACGGGAGCCCGATTGGAGAACGCGGAAGAACTCGACGGCCACATCGAGGAGTGGACGCGCGATCGAACCGACTACGATGTGATGACCTCGCTCCAGAACGCCGGCGTCCCGGCCGGAGTCGTGCAGAACGCGGAGGATCTGTTGCACCACGACCCCCAGCTGCACGCGCGGGGGTTCTTCGAGGAGATCGAGCACGTGAAGAAGGGACCCGTCCTCGCCACGGGCGTTCCGCTCGGCCTGAAGGGAACCCCGGGCCACAGCGGCCCGGCAGGCGCTGCAATGGGGCAGGACAACGACCACGTCTTCCGGTCGCTGCTCGGCATGACGCCTCAGGAGATCCGGGAATGCACGGAAGACGGGGCGATCGAGGCAACCGACCCCGAGGTGCGCGATGGCGGGTAGAACGGACTCTGGGATCCCGCCGGGTGAGGGCCCGGAGAAGCGCGGAGCGGCCGCTCCCGGAAACGCCAACTACGTCCTCGGCGTGCTCTTCCTCGTCTACGTGTTCAACTTCATCGACCGACAGTTGCTCTCTGTTTTCATCGGGCCCATCCAGGAGGAGTTCGGAATCTCCGACACCTGGATGGGCATACTGGGTGGGTTCGCCTTTGCGCTCTTCTACACTTTTGCCGGCATTCCGATCGCCCGCTGGGCGGACCGGGGAAACCGGGTCTCGATCATCGCCATCGGCCTTGCCGTCTGGAGTGCGATGACCGTGGCCAGCGGGCTGGCCCGCAGCTTCACCCAACTCGCCCTGGCCCGGATCGGAGTCGGCGTGGGCGAAGCTGCAGGGAGCCCTCCGGCACACTCGCTGATCTCGGACTACTTCCCACCCGAGAGGCGGGCCCGGGCGTTGGCGATATACGCCTGGGGCGTGTACATCGGCTCCGCGCTGGCCTACCTGGGCGGTGGCTACCTGCGGGCACACTTCGACTGGCGGATGGCATTCATCGTGCTGGGAATTCCGGGGCTGCTGTTCGCGCTGGTCGTGCGCTTCACGGTCCGCGAACCTCCGCGCGGCTTCTCCGAACACGCCGCGGGACCGGCGCAGGCGAATAGCCTCAGCGAGACGTTGCGCCACCTGCTCTCATGCCGTTCCTGGGTCCACCTGGTGGTGGGCTCCTGCTTCCTCTCCGTGACGGGCTACGGCATTCTCCTGTGGGGCTTCGAGTTCTACACCCGCGTGCACGGACTGCCGCCTTTCGAAATCGGGATCTGGATGGCGGCGATCCTCGGGATCGGCGGAAGCGCCGGCGCCTACGCGGGCGGCGCCCTCGCCGACCGGTTCGGCCCGCGCAATCCGGTCTGGTACATGCGCCTGCCGGCCATCGTCACCCTGGTCGGGGTCCCCTTCGGCTTCGTATTCCTCCTCGCCGGCTCGAGCCGGGTGTCGATGCTCTTCTTCTTCGTCTTCTACGTACTCTCGAACGTCTACGTTCCGATCATGCATACGCTGAACCAGAACCTGTCCCGGCTGCGCATGCGCGCCACCGCCGCGGCGATCCTGCTCTTCATCATCAACCTCGTCGGTGCGGGTGCAGGCCCCTTTCTGGTCGGATTCCTGAACGACCAGTTCGCGGTGCACTTCGGCACGGAAGCGATCCGCTACTCGATGCTCACGCTCGCGTCGATGGGCATCCTCGGGGCGTTCTTCTTCCATCTTTCCAGCCGCTCACTGGCCGGTGACCTAGCGAAGCTCGAAGCTTGAGAACCCCATTCGGTTGACTTTGCCCGGCGGCGGGGATAAGAACGGGAGCCAGCATGCGCATCGAGGCAACGATCACCGATCCTCCCAATCTCCAGGAGCTGAGTCGCCACGGCCGGCGCCTCGACGAGATCGGTTTCGACACGATCCTCTTCACCGAGGCGGGCCACGATCCGTTCCTGCCCGCCATGACCCTCGCCGAGCACACCGAGCGCACGCAACTCGGTACCGGGATCGCGATCGCCTTTCCGCGCAGCCCTTTCGTCACGGCGCAGATCGCCTGGGACCTCCAGCGCTACACGGGCGGCCGTTTCCTGCTCGGCCTGGGCACCCAGGTCAAGGGGCACAACGAGCGCCGCTACTCGACGCCGTGGCCCTCGCCGCCCGGACCGCGCCTCCGGGAGTACATCCTCTGCCTGCGGGCAATCTTCGAGACCTTTCAGACGGGGGCCCGCCCGGAATTCGTGGGCGAGCACTACCAGTTCACCCTCGACTCGCCCTTCTTCAACCCGGGACCCAACCCGGACGGGGGCCGGGTTCCCCTCTACGTTTCCGCGGTCAATCGCTACAACTGCTGCCTGGCGGGCGAGTTGTGCGATGGGATCCGAATGCACCCGCTCAATACCGCGCGCTACATCGAGGAGGTGATCCGTCCCGCGGTTTCCGAGGGCGCTCGCAAGGCGGGCCGCGAACTCTCGGAGATCGATTTCGCGGTGAACCCGTTCGTCATCACAGGCGAAGACGCAGAGGCGCTCGCACAATCCCGGGAGCTGATCCGGCGCCATATCTCGTTCTACGCCGCCACGCGTGCGTATTCTGGCGTGATGGACCTGCACGGTTGGGGCAAAGAGGCCGCGGCGCTGGTTCGGCTCTCCACCCAGGGCCGATGGGACGACATGCCCGCGCTCGTAACCGACGAGATGCTGGACGAGTTGGCCGTCTCCGGCAGCCTGGAGGAGCTCCCCGCGAAGCTCGAGGAGCGCTTCGCTGGACTCGTCACCAGCATCAACCTGGTCTTTGGCCCCCCGTACGCAGAGTTGCAGGAGCGCCAGCGCGGCATGTTCGAGAGTCTCGAGCCGATCATGCAAGCCCTCAAGCAGATCTAGACATTGAGCGACGGATCCACCCAGGCCATGCGTGTCGGGATCGCGATGATCGAGGGCTACCGCTTTACCCTCGAGCCCGTTTTCCTCGGCTTCGACGGACTCGCGGCGACCGCACGCAAGCTCGAGGGGCTCGGTTTCGACGGCATCATCTCATCGGAGACCGCAGGCCACGATCCCTTCTTCCCGCTGCTGATCGCAGCCGAACACACCGAACGCGTACAACTAACGACGGGAGTTGCCGTTTCCTTTCCCCGCAGCCCGATGTCCGTGGCCCAGATGGCCTGGGATCTCCAGCGTCTCTCCGGCGGTCGCTTCGCCCTGGGGCTCGGAACCCAGGTCAAGGGCCACAACGAGCGGCGCTACGGAACCCCGTGGACGGGGCCTCCGGGTCCCCGCATGCGCGAGTACATCCAATGCCTGCAGGCGATCTTCCGGACCTTCCAGAATCGCGACGAGCCCAGCTACTTCGAGGGCGAGCACTACCGATTCACGCTGCTGCCACCCGTCTTCAGCCCTGAACCCATCGAGCACCCACAGATCCCGATCTACACGGCTGCGGTCAACCCCTACATGTCCCGGCTCGCAGGCGAAATCTGCCAAGGCGTCTTCGCGCACCCGGTGTGCACCGCCCGCTACATGCGAGAGGTGATGCTGCCCAGCGTCGAGGCCGGTGCGAAGCGGGCCGGCCGCGACCCCTCCGAGATCGAGATCATCGGCGCCCCGATCATCGTGACCGGAAGAAATACGGCCGAACTCCGCAAGGAACGCGAGCTACTGAAGCGCCGTGTCGCCTTCTACGCCTCGACCCGCAGCTACGCCCGTGTGTTCGAGGTGCACGGATGGGAGGAACTCGGCAGCCGGCTCCACCACCTCTCGCTGGACAACCGCTGGGACGAAATGGCGAAGCTCATCCCCGACGAAATGGCCGACGAGTTCGCCACCATCGCCCCGATCGACGAGATCGGACCACGGCTCCGGGAGCGCTGGGGAAGCATCCTCACCACGCTCAATTTCCCGACGGACTTTCCCCTGGCGACTTCGGACGACGAGAAGCGCACCCAGGAGATCCTGCAGGCCCTGCAGTAGCCAAACCGACGCGCATCGGGCCGAACGGGTCGAGCCGCCGAAGCGTCTCCCAGGAATCGACTAGCCCGCGCCGCCGAACTTCTGGCGCAGCTCACGCTTCAGGACCTTGCCGCTCGGATTCCGCGGCAGAGTCTCCACGCGCTCGATTCGCTCCGGAATCTTCTGGGTCATCAGCTCCCGGTCCCGAAGGTACTCGACCATCTCCTCGAGGCTCAGCGCATCGGCAGCGTCGCGATCCACCACCACTGCGCAGACCATCTCACCCCGGACTTCATCGGGCACGCCAATCACCGAAACGTCGACGAGTTTCGGGTGCTCGCTGAGCAGGTCTTCGACCTCCTGGGCGCTGATGTTCTCGCCCTTGCGGATGATCACGTCCTTGAGACGGCCTGAGACCGTGACACACCCCTCCTCGTCAACGAATCCGAGATCACCAGTGTGATAGAAGCCCTCTTCATCGAAGGCATCGGCGTTCAGGGCTTCGTCCACATAGCCGAGGAAAAGCTGCGGCGCGCGGATGCGGAGCTCGCCCTCCTCGCCCACGTCGGAAAGAGAGCCGTCGCTCTTTACGACCTTGAGTTCGCTCCCCGGACAATTGAGCCGGCCCTCGGTATTGGCGAGTTCCTCATCGGGGTCATCGAGCCGGCCGAGGCACACGATCGGGCACTCGGTCATCCCGTAGACCGACAGGATTCCGGCTCCGCATTCCTCCTTCAGCGCGTAATGGAGCGGCGGCGGCTTCGGAGCGCCACCCCCCTGGAAGACGCGCACATCGGGAAAGATCGGGGTCGAACCCTGCCGGCGCTGGGCCTCGAGATAGACGCGATGAAAGGCCGTTCCCGCGCCGGCGTGAGTCACGCCGTGCTTGCCGAGGAACGGGATCGTCGTCTCGGGAACGAAGCTCTCGACGATGAGGTGAGTCGCTCCCGTTGCAAGCGCGGCGACCAGGGAGTTCACGCCACCGAGGTGCGTCACGGGAAAGACAAGGCCGATCCGGTCGGAGGGCGAAAGATCCATCGCCACGGCCAGACCGTGAGACGCCGCGAGCAGGCCCGTGTCGGTGTGGCGGGCACCCTTCGGATCGGCCGTGGTGCCCGAGGTGTAGAAGATCCAACGAACCTTGTCGCGCGAGACGGGTGCGGGCGGAAGCTTTGCCGTTCCATCGGGGACCGCATTTTCCCAGGGCTCGTTGGGGGCCACGAGCACCCCCAGACCCTCGATCTTTCCGGCCAGCTCGTTCGCCATGGCCTCGTAGTCGAAGCCCCGGAACCGATCGACCACGACCAGCAGCTGGGCCCCGGTCTGGCGCAGGCAGTGAGCCACCTCGCGCCCGCGATAGATCGGGAGGATGGGATTCTGCACGGCGCCCAGCCGCGAGAGTGCGGCCAGCAGCACGAGGGCGTTGAATCCGGTCGGGAGAATCCAGCTGACGATGCTGTCCTCCCGCACGCCGCGCTCGCAAAGCACGGCCGCCACGCGTTCTGCGGCGTTTCGGTACTCGGCGAAAGTCATCTCACGGCCGGACTCGTCATACCCGAAAAGGCCATCCGGCGTGGCCTCTGCCCGCGCTTGAATCAGGTCCCACAGCGATTCCGTCTGGATCGTGTCGCTCACCGCAATCCCTTCCCTGCGCGAAATTCGGGCCCGCTCCACCCTTGGCGGCAGAGGACAGTATGGCAGGTCGCCGGGTCGCGCCGCCCCCGGCAGGCCGCCGATTCTCCGCCGCCTCAGACTTCGGACGGAACGTCGAACGCCGCCTGGTAGACCTCGAACTTCGCTCGCTCCGCGGACAGATCGAGCCCTGTTTGCTCGAATGAATACTCGTGCACACCCCGCTTGCCCTGAAGGTTCGCCTCCAGGTAGGCGCGCATTCTCTCCTCGGCCTCGTCACTGAATGAAATTCCCCAACTCTCGTAGATACCAGCCACCGTTCCGAGCGGGTCACTCACGAGGTCGCGATACACAACGTCGACGAACTGCTCCGAATGGCCGGCAAGTTGCTCGCGCAGCTGGAGATAGATCTCCAGCATCATCTGCTGAACGAATACGGAACCTCCCACATCGTCCCGGACCGCATTGCTTCGCATGGAGCGAAGAGACGTGAACAGACTGGAAATGGAACTGATCACCCGCAACGGATCCCGGTGGGTCACGACCACCCGCGCATCCGGATATACGGAAAACAAGTGATCGAGCCGGGCGATGTGCGCGGGTGATTTGAGTACCCATCGATCACCGGAATGACGAGACTGCAGCAACTGCAGCACCCGCTTGTGATAGGCGTAAACCGGGTCCAGGTCCCGACCCGCCATCCCCATCGAATAGCTGGGGATGTTGTATTGCCCGACGAAATAGTCCGCGAGAAACTGCAGGGCAAAGATGAAGATGCATTCGTTGGGACGATCTCCCGCGTTCTCGTGCATGGACGGAAAGGCTGGGTCGATGAGGTCGAGCATCGCGATGTCCCGGTGCGCTCGAACGATGCGGGGATCGGTGGCAAAGGTCGCGGGCTCGGGTGGCGGAACGGAAAACATCATCTCCCACAACATGGGCACCCGGTTGCGGGGATCCTGAGCCAGGAGTTCGTGGAGCAGCGTGGTGCCCGTTCTCGCCAGCCCGCACACGAATACCGGTGCCTCGACTTTCTGATCCGCAAGTTCGGGATGCCGCTTCCAGTAATCCTCGATCTGGAGCCGGTTCTGCAGGAACCGCTGCAACTCCGAGCGACAGAGAATGCGCCCGAGGAGCGTGAGGTCTGCCTCGCTTTCCAGGGCACCGATCAGCAGCGAAAGCGGCTCTCGGAACCATGAATCGCCGTAGTCATCCAGACCCGTGTTCTCGGCTGCCGCCGTCAACAACTCTCCCTCATCGAGCGAGACCATCGAACGCCCGGCATCTCCCAGGTTGTCTCCCAGAGCATTGACACACGCCACCCATTCGGGGTGGCGCCCGAAGGCGTCTCGCTCGGTCATCTTCTCCTCTCTGCGGCGCCCTCGTCCGGGGCATCGCCTGGCGGATTCAGGTGCGAAGCGACTCGATGGGAACGACCTCACATTTCGGGTTGGGGGCATCGCGAACGAGTACCCAGCGCAGGATTGCGTACCCCTCGAGACGGCCACCCGTATCGAGCCAGTTGTGCACGTGGCCCGGGCCCGGCTCCTCCGGAGAGATGACGAGTGTCCAGGAGCCGTCGTCGTTGGCGCGGGCCGTGCCATTGCTCAGGTGTGTCTGGGTGTAGCGGTAATCGTAGGATTCGAGCCAGGGATTCGTGATCACGAGCCCCCAGTACGCAAAGTCGCCGAGCGGCGGCAGGATGTCCACCACGAGCGCCTCTCCCGGCTCCAGCCGCCACCGTCCAACCATGTAGGCCATGCCCGTATCCGAGTGGGTGCTGATCGCCTCGTCCCGCTTCTTCACCGCAGCGGCACCAGATCCCCCCTCGATCGCATTGATCCGATTCGCGGAAGCAGCGAAGGCACCGAGGCAACCCCTGACGATCCAGATCAGAAACGTCGAAGCGGCTTCGAGGCTTTCGGCCATGACCTCGGGCGAGAGCGGCGGAGGCTGCCCCGGTCGGACTCGCTCGATATGAAGCTCCGCTGGCTCCGTATCCCGGCGGTCGACGAAGGTCTCGCGCACCGCGAGGTGAGCCACACCTTCTTCCAACTCGATCCAGTTTCCCTTTCCCGCTTTCGGGCCCATGAAGACTTCGAACTCCCCGTTTTCACCGAGTTCGAACTGGTCGAGATCACTCTGCACGAGGGTTCCGGTCACCGCCTGATTCCTGCCCCGGAAGATATCCGTGCCAAAGGTCAACCCGACGTAGGCCGCAGCACCGCGGGTTCCGTAGAGCCGGTAGTTCTGCGACGGGTCGAGCGAAGCGAAGTAGTAGTTCACGTCGGGGTTGTCGCCGATCAGCTTCCGGTACGGATCCTGGGAGCGAAAGAGCACGGGGAACCCGGGATCCCCCTTCTCCACCACATGCTCCAGGGCCAGAGTCGCCATGCGCGTAAGCCAGCGAAACCCCTCGGCCCAGTCGGTCGGGGTGCCCGGCTGAGGCGCCGAGAGCATGAGTTCGAGGGCCTGGCACTGCGCTTCCTGCCAGGTGTCGAATGCTTTTCTCAGCTCGCTCGGCGCAGCGTCTGCCATCTCACGTCTCCCATCGGAGAGATCCATCGAAGCGCTCCGACCTACCCTAGATTGAATCTGTCGGACGAGACAAGCGGGGCGGCTCGCTTCCGGCCCGGCTCGCTGCGGCACCACATCGCCTGCGAGAACGCAGTCTCGCGCCACGGCATGGACCGAGACTAAAGACCCGACTTACCGCGTCTCCCCTGCTGCTGCCCCTGTTGTTGCTGCTGCTGTTGCTGCTGCTGCTGTTGCTGCTGCTGCTGTTGTTGCTGTTGTTGTTGTTGCTGCTGNTGNTGCTGNTGNTGCTGNTGNTGCTGNTGNTGTTGTTGCTGCTGCTGCTGNTNCNNNTGTTGTTGNTGNTGNTGTTGNTGCTGNTGNTGTTGTTGCTGCTGCTGNTGTTGNTGTTGTTGNTGNTGCTGNTGNTGNTGNTGTTGTTGNTGNTGNTGCTGCTGTTGCTGCTGTTGCTGCTCGCGTGCCGGATGGTTTGGCTGACTATCGGTCTCGAACCCAGTGCGATCACCGCGACCCGGCAATTCCGAATAGGTGGGCACATCCAGTCGTTCCGGCTCGTGCCTGAAGCTGTCGAGCTCAGCGCTCGCGATCGCTCGCGTGACCACGGTCGCCTCCAGGACCTCACTGGCGCTTCCGCGGTAGACGCCGCGGTTGGGTGAAACATCCTCATAACTCCGACCCACCGCGACGAGTACATAGTTCTCGTCGGGAACCTGCATGTGGGTCGGATCGAATCCGACCCAGCCAGCGTTCTCTCCGTAGACCTCGATCCAGGCGTGGCTCTGCGCCTGTTCCGCCCCGCTGTGGAGGTATCCGCTCACGTAGCGACAGGGAATTCCCCGCAGGCGCAACAGCGCCAGCCCCAGGTGAGCAAAATCCTGACACACGCCGGAACCCTGCTCCAATACGTCCGCAACCGTGGAACGCCAGGTCGTAACGCCAGGCTGATACGCGATCCGGGCACACACGAGTCCGGCGATCGCCTCGACCTGTTCTCGCAGAGATGCTTCGGGGGGCACCGCGATTTCAGACATCAGCGAGTCCAAGAGCGGTGCGTGTTGGACCGGCCCGCCAAACCGGGTGAAATCCAGCTGCTCCCCGGAGACTTCCTTCGGTGGCGTTTCGCCCAGAGCTTCCAGGCCCAAGCCGGACGGCGTGGTATCGATGAGCGATCGCGCCACGACCTCGATCCGGTTGTGATACTCCCGAATCGCCAGATGGTGAACCCAGTTGTCATTCCAATCCGCGTATCGCTCGACCGACGCGCGGGGCCCGATCGAAAGCTGGAAGGAGTGGAGCCTCTGCCGCGCATCGGTCCGGGGCTCCACGCGGATTTCCATCTGCGCCTCGCGGATGAAATCGTCATAGCGGAAGTGCATCTGGTGCTCGACATCGATCAGCATGGTTCAGACCCGAAAAAGTCCGCGTGCAACTGCATCATGCGCCTTCGCAATGGTCTGGCTCGTGTCGGTACAGAACGACACAGCATTCCCATTGGCAAGGATCTCGTCGGCGTCGTAGCGCAGACTGGCATCAAGGCGTCCCACGATCCGGCGGGCATCCTCCGAGTCCGCGCCGGAGGGCAGGCGCTGCAGATACTGGCCGATGCGCGAGATGCCGCAGCGAACGGAGCGAGGCGCTGTGGGTTCGAAGAGCAGAAAGCGAAGGACCGAATCGGGATCCAGGTGCGCCCCGTGTAGCGCCCGGTAGTTCTCGAGGGAGGCCATCGACCGCAACAGCGCCCGCCAGAGTCCGTAGAAGAGCGGCAGGTCCCGGGCCCCGAGGCTCTCCAGACCAGGCAATCGCGTTCCCAGCACCCAGAGCGTCCGCTGAGTGCGCTCGAATGCCTCTCCGAGCTTCATGAAGTTCCAGCCTTCGTCACGGCTCAGCGTTTGCTCGATCGCCCCCAGGATGGTCCGAATCGCCCGGTGAGTTCGGCCCACCTCGTCGAGGGCCCGCACGGGATCCCCAAGCACTTCGTCGTTCAGGCCATCGAGCTCCCGGTGGCTCTCGTTCAGATCGAGAAAGACCTCGAGCGTCAGGGCCTCGCGGACGGTACGCCCGTTTTCCCGGGCCTGTGCCAGCGACCTCCTCACCGAAACCGGGTTGCTCTCGTCCAACAGAAGCCACCGCACGTAGGGCAACGCAAGCCCGGTTTCCTGGGAGAATCGCAGCGGCGGCCCCCCGTCCGCACCAACTGCCGCCAGCAACTCATCCCACTGGGACTGCGCCAGTGCATCGTCGAGGCCTTCGATCTCCACGGCGACTTCGGTGGTCACCATCAACAGGCGCGTCACGTTCTCCGCGCGCTCCAGGTACCGCCCGATCCAGTAGAGAGATTCCGCGACACGGGAAAGCATCCTCAGTCGCCCCCCCCGGCAAGCACCCACGTGTCCTTGCTGCCGCCGCCCTGCGACGAGTTCACCACGTAGGACCCCTCTTTCAGGGCCACACGGGTAAGTCCACCCGGCAGGACTTCGACTCCATCGCCACACAGCGCAAAGGGTCTCAAGTCGATGCGGCGCGGTGCGAACTTTCGATCGATCCACGTCCCGTGGAAGGAGAGCTCAACCAATGACTGGGCGACAAAGCCACCCGGATTCCGCTGCATCCCTTCGCGATACTCGGAAATCTCTTCCCTGGTGGAGAACGGGCCCATCAGCATCCCGTAACCCCCTGCGTCGCCCGTGGTCTTCACCACCAGCGAATCGAGATGCTCGAGCATGTAGGCGAAATCATCCGGACGGGCACCGACGTAGGTCGGAACCTGGGCGAGCAAAGGATCCTCACCCAGATAGAAGCGGATCAGGTCCGGAAAATAGGCATAGATCGCCTTGTCGTCCGCTACCCCGGCACCGGGGGCGTTGCAGAGTGAAACGTTTCCCGCTCGGTAGGCATTGATGAGTCCGGGGACTCCCAGAGTGCTTTCCCTGTTGAATACCAGCGGATCGAGAAAGTCATCGTCGATCCTGCGATAGATGCAGTCGACCCTTTGGAGACCCGAAGTCGTGCGCATGAAAACATGGCTGCCGTCCACGACGAGATCCGAACCTTCCACCAGCGGAATCCCCATCTCTCGCGCGAGAAAGGAGTGCTCGAAATAGGCGGAGTTGTACACCCCTGGTGTGAGCAGAACGGGGTGAGAGGCATCGCTTCGGCGCGCGACGAACCGGAGCACGTCCAAGAGCTCACTGGGGTAGTTTTCGACCGGCTGCACCGGATACGCGCTGAACAACTCGGGGAAGGATCGCTGCAATAGATTCCGATTTTCGATCATGTAGGAGACACCGCTCGGACAACGGCAGTTGTCCTCGAGCACGCGATACTCCCCCGATTCGTCGCGAATGAGATCCGTACCGACAATGTGGGTGAAGACGTCGCGCGGAGGAAGAATCCCCAGGAGCTCCCGTTTGTACTCCTTCCTGGAGAGCAGCAGGTCCCAGGGCAGGATTCCTTCCTTGAGGCAGGCGCGCTCGGTATAGATGTCCTTGAGGAAGAGATTCAGCGCCGTGACCCGCTGCACGAGGCCCGACTCGATCCGGCGCCATTCGTGCGCCGGAATGACCCGAGGAACGAAATCGAAGGGGAAGACGCGCTCGGTCCCCTCGCGGTCCCCGTAGACGGAGAAGGTGATGCCCTGGTTCAGCAACGAAAGCTGTTGCAGGCGCTCCCGTCGGTTGAGATCCGCCTCGTCGATCTCTCCCAGGAGTTCCAGAAGCCGCGTGTAGTGTTCGCGCGGCTCACCCCCGGCGGCGTGGATCTCGTCGTAACCCTTCTCTTCTCGCAACCACTCCACCGCGACGTCCCCGGAATGTGCCCGAATCCTGTTCGGATGAGCCGTTTCGTTCGGTGGCGCATTCTACAGCGACTGCGCGGAAGCGTCCCGGGGGCAGATCGGTTGACGGCCTCCCCGGAAGGCACCATTCCCGTCCCCCCAACTCGCCGGAACCCCGGATACCACCTACTGCGTCGCCATTTCCAGCTACGACACAGGCAATGCTCACGCAGGTCAGGCGGGATATCGCCGCATCCAGCGCGACGGGCTGAGGCTTCAGGCCCAATCGAAGCGAACGTCGACCTCGACAGCGGGGTGCAGACTCTCGTGAACCGGGCAGGTGTGGGCCGCGCGTTCCAGAGGCCCGCGCGCCTCTTCCGGAAGACCGACGGGCATGGAGAACTGAACGGCGAGTCGGCCGATACGCCGCACGGGATCCGCCACCATGTGCTTCTCGACGCGGGCCTGCGCGCCGTCGAGCAACCAGCCCTTGCGGCGCGCCAGAATTCCCATCACGGTCAGCATGCAGCTGCCGAGCGCCACTGCCACGAGATCCGTGGGCGAGAAGGCCTCGCCGCGGCCCTCGTTGTCCCTGGGCGCATCGGTCGCGAGGTCGGCCCGGCTCGGGCCGTGGCGCGCGTGGGTGTGCAGCTCCCCCTCGTAGGCGATCTCGATCTCGACCATCGGACCTCCTTCCCGCAGCTCAGCCGAGCGCCGGCCAGTCGGGGTGCGCCGGATGCTCGTTTTCGAAAGCCAGCGCGGCACGCAGCACGAGATCGTCCCGATGGCGCGGGCCGACGATCTGGAGCCCCACGGGCAGACCCGCTTGCGAAAAACCGCAGCGAAGCGTGGCCGCCGGGTGCCACGAAAGGTTGAAGGGAATCGTGAAGGCGGCGACTCCCGCGGGCGGCTGCCGCCGGCCCTCCGTCTCGCTCGGAAAGGGGCCCCGCGCCGGCGGCGGGTCGTAGGGCACGGTCGGCGTGATCAGGAAGTCGACCTGCCCGAACAACTCCGCGCACCAGGCGTTCAGCGCTATGCGCTTGCGCGCCATCTCACCCCAGGTCGGGGCGTCGAGTGCCAGGCCGGCCTCGACACCGCGGATGAAGGTGCGGCCGAATTCCTCTTTCCGTTCGGGCAAGTAGTGGTGAAGCTTCGAGGCCAACATGAACGCGCCCAGCAGGCCCCACGCGTGGCCCAGCGCCGGCGGTCCGCCTTCGATGGCGATCAGGCGGTGACCCAGCTTCTCGAATATGTGGGCGGCCTCCTCCACCCTCGCCGCAACGTCGGACTGTACGACGCCGTAGCCGAGGTCCGGCGAGAAGCCAAACCGGGTCCCCGCCGGCAGAGACTCCTCGAGCGCCCGTGCGTAGGAGATCCCCGCATGCGGCAGCGAGTTCGGATCGCAGGGCGAGCAACCGGCAACCTGGTCCAGGAAGAGCGCCGCGTCCGCCACGGTCTTGGTGAGCGGTCCCGAAACGNTCGTGTCGTCGTATTCCCAGTCGGTAAACGGCCCGCGCGGAACGCGCCCCTGCGAAACCTTGAGGCCAAAACAGCCCGTGAAGCTCGCCGGAATTCGGATCGAGCCACCCCCATCGCTCGCGGTGACGAGGGGACAGATTCCCGCGGCCATCGCGGCCGACGAACCTCCACTCGACCCGCCGGGCGTGCGCTCGAGATCCCAGGGATTGTGGGTCGCGCCGTACACCAGATTCTTCGTGATCGCTGTGTATCCAAACTCGGGAGCATTGGTCTTACCGATCACGATCGCACCGGCCGCTTTGAGCCTCGCGACCTGGGTGGTGTCCCCGGTGGAGATGTCTCCGGCATGGATGCGCGAGCCCTTGGTATTCGGGAGATCCACGGTGTCCTCGAGATCCTTCACACCGAGGGGAATTCCTTCGAGCGGTCGCGCGTCGCCCGACTGGATGCGCGCCTCGGCCGCGCGGGCAGCCGCGAGAAGCCGGTCGCGATCGTGCATGGCCACGAACGCGTTGAGTTCGCCGTGTGTGGCCTCGATGCGGTCGAGCACGGCATCCATGAGTTCCAACGGAGATACCCGGCGGCTGCACAGGCCTGCGGCCAGCTCGTCGAGCGTGACATCGAGAAGTTCTCGGGACATGCCTTGATTCTAACCGGCGGCCGTCGGTGCGGTCATCCTTCGACTCGACGCCCAGGCAACGCGAGCGCACCAATCAGCGAACCCCAGAGGGCAACGAAGGGGGCTCTACCAGATGAAGGGGGCATGGAACGGGTCGTCCACCGCGAGGGCACCAAGACGGCTGCCGCCACCCTCACCGTGAGGCTCCGTCTCTACGGCGACAAGTGGTATGCGTTCGGTGACGCGAGTGCACTCGGCCAGCTGTCCGAAGGATCAGCAGAGGTCTGGAACACCCACAACATCTTCACTGCGGGCTAGCTACTGCCGCTGAACATCCGTACGAGCGTCTGGGTGAGCACGGACAAGAGCTTCCGCTGGACCGCTGGGAAGGGGATCCCCATCACGCACCGCCTCGCAGGCTTTGCCGAAACCCGCTGTGATCCGGCCACGGGGCGCGATACCCGTAGTAGGCGTTGATCTCGATGATCAGCTTCTTCAACTCCGCGAGCCGCTCCGGTGTCGGCTTGTCCAGGNGGATTTGCAGCGAATTCTCGATGATGTCATCGTGGAGTTCGTTCATGCGCTTGACCACCGGCAACGTGGCGTCCCGGCCGCCCCCTTTCTTCAGGAGCGAGCGGTAGTGGATCGCCTCGCCCCGCAGAAGACGCAGCCGATCCATGAACTCGTGGTGGGGCTGTCCCACGAACCAGAGCAAATCCCCGCCTGTCGGGTCCTTGTAGGCACCGTCGTAGACGGCCTCCACGTTCTTTGCGAGCTCGACGCCCAGCGCGGTGACCGCGGCCTGGTCCCAGGCCTTCACTTCCTTGGTCCCGGCCATCGCGGCGGGCGGTGCGACGACGAGCAGCAATACGATCGATGCGAGACGCTTCATGGCAATCCCCTTTCAGCTAGGCGCCGCATCTTAACAGGGCGAAATGGAACTGGAAACTCCGAATACCCGGACCACGAGGGATCCGATCGGCACGCCCAGTACCAACTCGCTCACCACGGATCAGAACCGGCAAGACATCTGTTCAGGATTCCTCGCTTCAACGAACTCCCAGGCGCCCGCAGGATTCTCCTCGGCCATCTGCGACCGTGCCCTGCTGCAACCCGGAATTCGGGCCGGACCGGGCGGGAAGGACGAGACGCCGCCCAAGGAACCGTGCGAGAAGGCCGAACCGGCGGGCTGCTACCGCCTCCGAAACACGTCATCAGCATCGAAGACCTCTGAGGCGGCCCCAGACAGCGCCCGTGCTGCCCCTCGACCTCGCCGATCTGCGACGACTGGAACCGAAGGCCCGCTATCCCACGAACGCCGCCCGGCCCCGCGACCCCTGCACAGCGGCGCCCACCGCGGCCCCCACCGGAGCCCCCACCGCGGCCCCCACCGCGGCGCCCACCGGAGCCCCCACCGCGGCGCCCACCGGAGCCCCCACCGCGGCGCCCACCGGAGCCCCCACCGCGGCCCCCACCGCGGCGCCCACAGCGGCGCCCACAGCGGCCCCCACAGCGGCGCCCACAGCGGCGCCCACAGCGGCGCCCACAGCGGCGCCCACAGCGGCGCCCACAG